>JBEPVC010000241.1:0-3944 GCA_041691235.1 Chitinophagaceae bacterium | reverse complement strand
TATCGCTTTTATGATCCAGCTGGTAAAGATCGCTGTCTCTTATTTCACGCCATTGATCGTAACGATATTCAGAATAAAAATACTCATCGGGCTCTAACTTAATCCCCTGCTTGATGGCGAAATCATTTGCACCTTTTCCACTTAAAAAAACATGCCCGCTATGAAGCATCACTTCTTCAGCTAGCTCTATAGGATTTCTTATGTTACGTACCCCGGCGATTGCTCCTGCATCCAATGTATTTCCATTCATGATTGCCGCATCCAGCTCGTTTACTCCTTTCTTTGTAAAAACGGCTCCCCTGCCAGCATTAAATAGTGGGTTGTCTTCCATTACCACCACCGCTGCTTTTACAGCCGTCACTGCAGTACCGCCAAGTTCGAGCACAGCATATCCTGCGTCTAAAGCATCTGTTAACGCCTGCCTGTAAGCTTCTTCAAGCTCTGGTGTCATATCTTCTTTCAAAATTGTGCCGGCACCACCGTGTATAGCAATTGAAATTTTTCCCATCAGAAAATTATTATTGTGGCAAAATTAAAAGTTTAAATTTTAGTTTCAGAAAAGGAGTTATTTAATCAGCTGCCTGCATTCTTCCAAAAGTTTTTGCTTATCAATTGCTGCAGTTCCTACTTCTTCACATACAATTCCCCCGGCAAGATTTGCAACCTCCGCCGCAAGATGAATATTTTTTGTTGAAGCAAAAATGAGCGAAGCCACCGCAATCACTGTATCGCCGGCTCCACTTACATCAGCAATATTTCTGCGATGAGAAGGGATAATATTTTTATTGCTCCCTTCCTGGTAAAAAATTCCTTTTTCTGATAAAGTGATCATTGAAATAGAATGGCCAAGATTTTCTTTTAATTTTTTATGAATACCGGAAAGCATTTCCACCGATATCTCTTCAGGAAGAAGGTTAAGACTTGTAAAAACTTCATGCAAGTTGGGCTTGAAAAGTGTTGCATTCTTATACGAAAAAAAATTTTTTCTTTTTGGATCAACTGTTGTAGAAATATTATTCTTGTTGCAAAGTTCAATCGTGCATTCAATAATATTTTTAGTTAGTATCCCTTTATTATAGTCTTCAAAAATTACTACACCAGGTTTTTCAGTAAGAATATATTTCTCAATGCTGTTCTGCAGATTCACTTCGTCATTAGCATCAATATCCTCAGTATGTTCTGCATCAAGCCGCATCATTTGCTGGTTACGGCTTATAATCCGAATCTTGTTAGTAGTGATCCTTCTTTTACTTTCAAGAATAAACCGGGTATCAATATTTTTTTCCTGCATTAATTGCTTAAGCTGAACACCATCTTCATCATTTCCTAAAATAGTGAGTAATGCTACAGATGCGCCAAGAGATTGCACATTCAAAGCAACGTTTCCGGCTCCTCCAATTCGTTTCTCTCTTTTACTAACTGCCACAATAGGAACAGGCGCTTCGGGAGAAATTCTTTCAACATTACCCCACCAGTATGTATCAAGCATAACATCTCCAATCACTGCAACTTTCATTTTGGATACATCGGAAAATAACTTATCAAAATCCATTCTAAAAAATTATTTAAGTTTTTTAGGCGAAACGATATAATAAATCGGGATACCCAGCACGGCAATTATTAAGCCAGGCCATGCAAAATTGGGTTTGTAAATGATGAGTAGAATACAAAATGATATTCCCATTAAAATATAAAGAGCAGGTAACAAAGGATAGCCGAAAGCCTTGTATGGCCGCTCTGCACCAGGCATTTTTTTTCTTAAAATAAATATGCCTAAAATAGTAAGAACGTAGAAAATAACTGCCACAAACGAAATCATATCCAGCAAGTCTCCGTACTTTCCACTTAAGCATAACAGTGACGCCACCACGAACTGAGACCAAAGTGCCCAGGCGGGAACTGAATGTTTATTAAGATTAGCAGCATTCTTAAAAAATACTCCATCTTTTGCCATGCTATAATAAACACGTGCACCTGCCAATATTAAACCATTGTTACAACCAAATGTAGAAATCATTATCATTATTGCTATTACATAAGTTCCCGCATTTCCAAACATAGAATTGGCTGCTGACACTGCAACCCTATCCTGTGGCGCAAATGCAATATCATGCAATGGCAAAACAGCTGTATACATAAGATTTGCACCTACATAAATTACCGTCACGATTAGGGTGCCTAAAAATAGACTGAGCCCGATATTTCGTTTTGGATTTTGAATTTCACCGGCAATAAAAGTCACATTATTCCAGGCATCGCTGCTGAATATTGAACCTACCATACTCGCGGCTATTGCACCTAAAATACCTGCACCGACCACGCCTTCTATTCCTCCTGGGTCGGATAGTTTTTTCATATCGAATGCATTTAACCAGTTTGCATGCCACACTTCAGGCTTAAAAAAAATAATTCCGGCAATTACTAATCCAAAGAGAGAAAGAAGTTTTGTAGAAGTGAAAATATTCTGAATCCATTTTGCTCCTTTCACACCTTTAGTATTTGTATAGGTTAGAAAGGCAATCAATAAAATTGAAACTATTTGCGCAACACTAATTGTAAAAAAAGTTGGAGCACCTGCTGTATTTGTTCCGATATTAATTTTTAATAAAAAATTTGTTTCGCTTAAAGCAGGAATCAAATAAGCTGCAAACTTTGAAAAAGCTACACCAACTGCTGCGATAGTTCCGGTTTGAATTACCGCAAAAAAACTCCATCCATATACAAAACCTGTAAGCGGGTTATAAGCCTCTTTAAGATAAACATATTGCCCACCTGCTTTGGGAAACATGCCGCTTAGCTCGCCATAACTTAGTGCAGCGGTAAGCGTCATAAATCCGGTGAGAAGCCATACAACAATGAGCCATCCTGCGCTGCCCACATTGCGGGTTATATCGGCGCTTACAATAAAAATTCCTGATCCGATCATTGACCCGGCAACAATCATAGTAGCATCAAATAACTTAAGGCTTGGCTTAAAAGAAGTGGCATGTTCGCTCATAAAAAATCCCGTTTAGTTGACGGGATTGAAGATAATTATTTATTTCAGATTGCTTTAGCAAATCATTTTTTATTTTCTGTATACAAATTATTAAGGCCGGAAATTACATCCTGTGTTATGTTTAATGTTGAATCTTTATAAAACATAAAGCCTGGCTCATAAGAAAATATATACGCATACCTTCCATCTTTGTTATAGTCCTTCAAAAAATTTTGAATGCGGGTCAGGATGTCTTCCTTCATTTTTGAATTATAATTATAAAGATCATTATCTATTGATTGTTTTCTTGCCTGTAGATCCTGCTGCATTTTATTAATCTCCTGCATGGCAGATTCCTGTTCAGGCTGAGTCATGGTTGAGCCCTTTTGCTGCAGTTGCATTGCTCTTGCCTGGTATTTTTTTTGCATGCCGGTTATTTCGTCATTTGCAGCAGACTGTTTGTGCTCAAAATCTGTTTTTATCTTTTTATAATAACCATAATTATTTTGCAGAGAATCGAGATCAATATATGCTACTTTAGAACCATCGTTTAAGCCGGTGGCAGTATTACTTTGAGCAGGTTGAGGGACTGGTTTTTTACCATCCCTAAAATGCAGGTAATACAAATAGCCTACAAGGCAAAGAAGAACAATATTTATAGCAAGTAAAGCACTCTTCATTCAAATAGTTTAAGCAAGCAAGTTAGAAAAAACGAAAGGTTTACCTAAAAAAATTAAATTGATTTAGGAAACACTTAACAGGCGAATACAATGTGTTCCTGATTAAATTATTGTTTATCTGTTCTTTTTGTGCCTGAATATAATTCATATTCAAGCAAGCGGCAATCGATTTTACTCGTATAAAATTCAATTCTTCGTTTTGCTTTTAAACCAATTTTTTTTGCCAGGTCAAGGTTACCTGTAAAAATATATCCGGTATATCCTTTACATTTCTTTTTCATAAAATC
>JBEPVC010000240.1:0-3961 GCA_041691235.1 Chitinophagaceae bacterium | reverse complement strand
CAGGTAAGCCCAACCGTTAGCCCAAACAAATTAATGAATGAAATAAATTTATATTTCATCAAATTACGCCACGCTATTTTGAAATAATTTTTTATCATTGTCTTAACCTATTTTTATAACTAAATAATTTTTGCTCATTCTTTTCTGCCCGCGACCCTTATGGAGAATCATGTTAATCTTATAATCCAACTAATCATGGTTCAGACGTTTTTATTCAGTTCTCAAACTTTTCACCGGGTTTGCGAGTGCCGCTTTTATTGCCTTAAAACAAACTGTAATTAATGCAATAGCAATAGTGATAAAAGCCGCTAATACAAAAATCCACCAGTTTAATGTTGTTTTATAAGCAAAATTTTGCAGCCATTTATTCATGGCATAATAACCAATTGGTATAGCAATACATGTTGCAATCAATACAGGTTTTAATAAATCTTTTGATAACAACACAACGATGCCCTGCACGGAAGAGCCCAATACTTTTCTTACACCAATTTCTTTAAAACGTTTTGTAGCAGTAAAAGATGCCAGCCCAAATAAACCAAGGCATGCAACAAAAATGGCGAGACCTGCAAACAGGGTTAAGATAGTTTGCTGGTGCAAATCGTTCTTATATAAGTCATCAAACTTCTGGTCTAAAAAACTATACTCGAAAGGATAAGCAGGTGCAACTTTATTATATTCATCTTTTATGGCGTTTATGCCTGCCTTTATATTAGCAGGCTTTAATTTTATCAATGCTACTCTTCTATCTTCATTGGGTGCTATTACCAATGCATCCATGTTTTCCTTCAAACTCAAAAAATTAAAATCTTCTATTACACCGATTATTCTGCGCTTTGCATCATCACGAAATTTATTTTGTATCCATTTGCCAATGGCTTGTTGAGGCGTCCAGCCAAGATTGGCTGCGGCTGTTTGATTAATTATTGCAGCATTAGCAGTGTCAGTAGGAAATTGCGATGAAAAATTTCTACCTGCAATTATTTTTAAGCCCAATGTTTTTACATATTCAAAATCTGCAAACTCCGTTCTCGCCTTCCAGATTTCATTATGACCTTCTACATCAAAATTAAAGTCATCAAAAAAACCACCTGGTTCGCCAGACATTAAGGATACAGACTCAATATTGCTGTTATTTTGCAGTTGATTTTTAAAAACATATTTATTGTGATCAAAATCATTATTATCATTATGTACAATAATTGTTTGCCCGTTGTTATAACCCAACTGCTTATTTTTTACATAGCTCATCTGGTTCATGATAATGATGGTGCCAATAATCAAAAAAACAGATATGCTAAACTGTACTACAACCAATGCCTGCCTGAAAACCGAACCTCCCTTGCCCAATCTTAATTTACCTTTTAAAGCTTGTATGGGTGAGAATGCTGAGAGAAAAAAAGCAGGATAACTTCCGGCCAAAAATCCAACGATAATTATTACACCGGTAAGAAATAAGTAAATCGGAAAAGCATTCCAGGAAACCGTTAATGAATAACCAAGTAACTGGTTATACAATGGCATAGATAGCAACAATAAGCAAATAGAAAAAATGCAGGAAATAATAGTTAATAAAATTGATTCGCCAATAAACTGCCAAACTAAATTATTGCGCAATGCGCCTAATACTTTGCGCAATCCAACTTCTTTTGAACGCTCTACAGCACGAATGGTAGAAAGGTTCATGAAGTTTATGCAGGCAATTAAAAGTATCAGCACTGCAATAGAAAGAAATATATAGACAACAGTTTTATCACCATGCTTTACATTATCAAAAGAAGACGCATTCTCAAAATATATATCTTTTAAAGGAGTAAGTGAAAGTGAAAAACTGAAACCATTTTGCTTCAAATCTTCACCCATGTATTTATTAATGAACGGGCCAAATTTCTTTTCAAGCCTTGCAACATTTGTATGTTCATTTAATAAGACATACACGAACAATTGATTGTTCATCCAGCCATTGAAACCATTGTTGTGCGTGGATTGTTCTATGGGTACCACCATATCAAAATTCAAGTGAGAATCAGAAGGGACATCTTTTGCAATACCTGTTACTTTGAGCAAATATTTTTTATCCATCTCCATTGTTTTTCCCATCGCATTGTCAACCGTACCAAAATATTTTTTTGCAGCTGTTTCAGTAAGCACAATGCTTTTAGGATCTTTTAATACAGAAGCAGCATCTCCTTTTATTAATGGAAATGAAAAAAGATTAAAAAAATTGAAATCTGTTATATAAACTTTCTTTTCATTAAAAGAAGTATTACCTACAACGAACAGATCGTTTGATGGCATTACCCGAACAGCTTGTTTAATGTCATTTGAAAAATCATTTACAAGTGCCGGCGCATAAGGGCCGGATAAATAAGGAACTTTTTCTTTTGTTGCATCGAAGCTGCGCATTACACGGTAAATATTTTTCCCCTGTGTATGAAAATTGTCAACACTAAATTCATTCATGATGAAAAGAAAAATCATCATGCAAACAGTAATACCGATTGTTAATCCAAGAATATTAATAAGAGAGAAAACTTTATTCTTCATCAAATTCCGCCACGCTATTTTTAAATAATTTTTTAGCATACAATCATTTTACAATTACCAATGTGCAGTTAATGAGTGGAGTTTTTCAGCTATGTTTTTAATAGCTATCAATACAAATGATCTGACCGAAACATTCTATTCGCTTCTCAAACTTTTTATAGGGTTTGCTATTGCCGCCTTTATTGCCTGGAAACTTACCGTTAGCAATGCAATAAGTAAGGCCAGTAATCCGGCAATCAAAAATATTGACCAGTTTATTTTTATTCTGTAAGTATATGTATCCAGCCAATTATTCATCAGCCACCAGGCAACAGGGAATGCTATGATACAGGAAATAGTTACGAGTTTTAAAAACTCTTTTGACAACAAACCTGCTAATCCATGAACACTCGCGCCCAACACTTTTCGAATGCCGATTTCTTTTGTTCTTTTTTCTGCGGTAAACGCAGCCAGGCCAAACAAGCCAAGACACGAAATGAAAATTGCCAGCGCAGCAAATACTCCGGCTAATTTTTCAATTAATGTTTCTGTTTTAAAAAGTTGATCGAACTGTTCGTCAACAAATTTGTATTCAAAAGGGTAACCGGGATTATCTCTTTTTACAACATCTTCTATTTTAGAAACTGCTGAACTGATACCTGCATTAGCTTTTAAGCGAACAGTTAAAAAATTTGTATTTGATGTATCAGAGGTAAATATTAACGGGGCACCCGGCGCATACATATTATTATATACAAAGTCTTTTACTACACCTACTACAGTAAATTGACTTCCGCCGCCATCATAAGAGATTACAGTTCCAACTATATCTTTTTTATTAATGATTTTTGCAAGTGTTTCATTGATGATAATGTTGTTGGTGTCAACTTTATTATCAGGATAAAAATCACGGCCTTCCTTTAAATGCATTCCCATGGTTGAAATATATTCCGGGCTTACCTGCTCAACGGTTATTAGCACTTGCTTTTTTGGATCTTTTCCCGGCCAGCTAAGGTTGCCTGTATTATTGCCTAACTGCAATACCTGGTTATTGCTTAAGCTCGCATTTTCAACCACGCCACTTTCTTTCAAATCATTTTTTATTGCATTGAAATGATTTTTCATATCGCCTTGCAATTGCATGTATAAAAGCCCTTGCTTATTATAGCCGAGGTCACGATCTTTTACGTGTTGTATTTGCTTATAAATAAGTATGGTGCTTATAATTAAAATAACAGAGATAGAAAATTGAATTACTACAAGTCCCTTTCTTATAAAACCTGCGCTGCCACCGGATTTTATTTTAAATCCTTTTAATACAATTGCGGGGTTAAACGAAGAAAGATAAAATGACGGATAGCTTCCTGCTATTAACCCGCATATGAGCGCTATGCCTAACAAGCTTGCAATATGAAGCGGGTTTAATAAGTCGAGT
>JBEPVC010000239.1:0-3986 GCA_041691235.1 Chitinophagaceae bacterium | reverse complement strand
ATTAAGATTTAAAAATTTAGGATTTAAGGGATCAAAAATTATATACTAAACGATTGCTATGTCATCACACATTGCTGTTCAACGTGAGCGGCTTACTTTTCGCCAGATTTTAAATATGAGCTTTGGATTTTTCGGAATACAGTTTGGCTTTGCGTTGCAAAACGCCAATGTATCGAGAATATTTCAAACGCTCGGTGCTGAAATTGATAAAATTGGTATTCTTTGGATTGCGGCTCCCATCACGGGTTTGCTGATTCAGCCTATTATCGGTTACCTAAGCGACAGAACATGGCATCCAAGATGGGGACGCAGAAGACCGTTCTTTTTTTTAGGTGCAGTGCTTTCTTCAATTGCACTTTTTTTAATGCCCCAATCAACGGTTCTTTGGATGGCAGCAACTTTATTATGGGTGCTTGATGCATCTATCAATATTTCTATGGAACCATTTCGTGCGTTTGTCGGCGATAAATTGCCACCCTCTCAAAGAACAACAGGTTTTGCGACGCAAACTTTTTTTATTGGCCTTGGCGCAGTTATCGCTTCTCTGCTTCCTTATATTTTCACCAATGTCTTCCACATAAGTAATACAGCGGCAAAGGGCGTTGTCGGCGATTCTGTAAAGTATTCATTCTACATAGGAGCAATTGTATTTCTTGCATCTGTGCTATGGACGGTACTTACAACCAATGAGTTTCCACCGGAAAATATTGAAACATGGGAAGAAGAAAAATTAAGAACGAAAGGAATATTTAACGGTATTACAGAAATTACAAAAGGAATTTTTAAAATGCCGCCTACTATGCTTCAGCTTGCGGTTGTGCAATTTTTTACCTGGCTTGCTTTTTTTGCAATGTGGATTTACACTACTTCCGGAATTGCGCAAAATACTTTTGGGACTACTGACACAACTTCCAAAACTTTCCAGGATGCAGGCGACTGGGTAGGTGTGATGTTTATGGTTTATAATGGCCTGTCTGCAATAACTGCGTTTATGCTTCCCGCGTTAGCCAATAAAATAGGGAGAAAATATACCCACATGATATGCCTTATAATTGGCGGCATAGGATTAATTTCTATGTTTTTTATTAAATCGAAATTTATGCTACTTGTGCCAATGCTTGGCGTTGGGCTTGCATGGTCTTCAACTTTAACGATACCTTACGCAATTCTTGCAGGCGCGTTGCCGCCAAATAAAATGGGTTTTTATATGGGGGTTTTTAATTTCTTTATAGTGATACCACAAATAGTTGCTGCAGCAATACTTGGTTTTTTTGTAAAGCATCTTTTTCATGAGCAGGGAATTTATGCATTGGTTATAGGCGGAATATCTATGATTATCGCAGGCATTCTAAACTTTATTGTAAAGGATAATGATGTCGTTACTCCTGCAGTTATGAAATATGAGATAGCAGAATAATTTTTGCTGTGATTCGATTTTAATTTCTTTATTTCCAACTTTGCTTGTATGAAAAAAGCTTTATTTTTTTTCCTTTTCACTTTCCATTTTTCACTTATTGTCTTTTCTCAAACAGATATAAAGTGCTACCCGACTAATTGGTGGACACAGATGAAATGGAACAATATCCAGCTAATGCTTCATGGAAAAGATGTTGGTAACGCCAACGGCTATACGATAAATTATCCGGGCGTTACTTTAAAAAAAATTAATAAAGTTGAAAATTCAAACTATGTTTTTCTTGATCTGCTTATTTCTCCAAATGCAAAGCCTGGGATTGTAAAAATAAAAAGCGCAGGAGCAAATCCTGTTTCCATTGATTTTGAATTAAAGCAACGAAGGGCAGGCAATGGAATAACCTTTGCGCAAGGCGTTACTTCAAGCGATTTTATTTATCTGATCATGCCCGATCGTTTCAGCAACGGAGATACTTCTAATGATCGTATTGGAGGAATGAGGGATCAAAGCCTCAACCGTGATTCTGTTTATAGCCGCCATGGTGGCGATTTAAAAGGAATACAAAATCACCTGGATTATTTGCAATCATTAGGTGTAACAACGCTTTGGCTTAATCCCGTTATTGAAAATGACATGCCCAACCGTACGGAACATGGGTACGCATTTACCAATCATTATAAAATAGATCCTCGGATTGGCGGGGAGAAAGCTTATCATGATTTAATAGATGCAGTGCATTCAAAAAACATGAAAATTATACAGGACGCTGTTTACAATCATATCGGCAGTTATCATTTTACTGTTTTGGATCCGCCAATGAAAGACTGGCTGAATCAATGGCCAAAATACACTAACACAACTTTTAAAGACCAGGTGCTTTTTGATCCGTATGCAAGCGATGTTGAAAAAAAGAAAATGAGTGATGGATGGTTCACGCGACAGATGCCGGATCTCAATCAAAGAAATCCTTATGTCGCGAATTTTTTAATTCAACATGCTTTGTGGACGGTAGAAGAATTTGGAATAGACGGATGGCGTATTGATACGTATGCATACAATGATTTGGATTTTATGAATCGCTGTAATAAAGCATTAATGGATGAATATCCGCACATAACTATGTTTGGTGAAACGTGGGTGCATGGGGTTCCCAATCAATCTTATTTTGTTCAGAATAATTATAACATTCCTTTTAAAAGTAACCTGCAGGCGCCTACCGATTTTCAAACACTTTGGGCAATTACAGACGCAATGACAAAAGATTTTGGATGGACTGATGGCATCAATGAAATGTACACAACACTTGCACAGGATTTTGTTTACAAAGATCCAACACGCAATGTAATTTTTTTAGACAACCATGATCTGTCTCGTTTCTTTTCAGTGGTTAGTGAAGATGTAATGAAATATAAAGCGGCGCTTGCATGGTTACTAACGTGCAGGGGTATCCCGGAATTATATTATGGCGATGAAATTGGGATGACAGGGCTTACTTCTCCCAATGATGGTTTTGTACGCAAAGATTTTATTGGCGGATGGGTTTCTGATTCTGTAAATAAATTTTCAATAGCAGGCCGAACGGCGCGGGAAGAAGATATATGGAGATATGTTACGAAGCTGGCAAATTTTCGAAAATCTTCTTCTGCATTACGCACCGGAAAGCTGATGCAGTTTGCGCCGAAAGAAGGAGAGTACGTTTTTTTTCGCTATGATGATATGCAAACAATCATGACCGTTTTAAACACTGCAAAAGAAACAAAAAATATTTCAATTCAAAATTATGCTGAACGTACTGATGGCTTTACCAAAATGAAAAATATTTTTACAAACGAAATAACTCCGCTAAAAGATTTTTCACTTGAGCCTAGAGGAAGTGGTGTATATGAGTTGATGAAATAATAATCGATGATTATTATCAATAAATCCTGAAATTGGCAGAATGGATTGTTCTAACGACAATACAAAATGTATAATTGAAAATGAGATTCAATTTTTTTAATATCTTACCTGTAATAACATAAATACAAACGTTGGGCGTAATTAAATTTTGACCTTCTTAATATCAAAGAACCGTTTATGGAAACTGAAAAGCTGTTGGAACTTATTAGTAGAGGTCGTACTGACTTTATCCTTGAACTTTTAGATAAGCCAAATTGGAAAGAAATATTATACGAGGGACAAATAAAACCTTTGCAGTGGCTTGTTTACTATAATGACACAACAGGACTCAAAGCAGTTTTAAAAGCTGGCGGCAATCTTGAGAGTATTAATCTAAACGACGAATTAGGAAACGCTGCTTTCTTCGGACACTGGAAAGCTTGCGATTTTTTAATAAATAATGGCGCAGACGTAAATGCTTATGTTGATAAAACCAATGAAACACCATTACACAACGCTCTTGCAAAAGCAGGAAGACCTTATTATTTCTACACGGTTAAACTTCTTGTTGAGAAAGGCGCATATGTAAATGCAAAAACAATCGCAGGATTAGAAACCGGAGCATTTATGCGTGACGTAAGAACTAAAGGAGAAACGCCCTTGCATAGAGCAGCAGCTTATGCTGACGAAAAAA
>JBEPVC010000238.1:0-3989 GCA_041691235.1 Chitinophagaceae bacterium | reverse complement strand
CCTGTAAGTGATAGTGACTGGAGGCCGCATCATGAACATGTTGGACAGACAGGGCTTACAATTGCACCCAATTTATATTTCGCTATAGGCATTTCAGGAGCTATTCAACATCTGGCGGGTGTTAACAGAAGTAAAACAATTGTTGTCATTAATAAAGATCCGGAAGCACCCTTTTTTAAGGCCGCAGATTATGGAATAGTTGGCGATGCTTTTGAAGTAGTTCCAAAAATTACGGAAGCAATAAAAAAATTAAAAGGAGCTTAATCTTTTATAATAATTTTAAATGAAGTAAATTTCATCGTTAATAAAATTCTTAATCCATTTTTCATTTATCCGCAGGTTTTAATTTTTATATATTTGCCGATAACAAATTAATAAAATACAGGGATTGGTATGAAGAAAATAGAATTGGAAATAGTTGCCCTTTCTCATAGTATTACACAAACGCATTCATATGCAGTGGTATTGGGTGAAGTAAATGGATTACGCCGCCTCCCTATTGTAATTGGTGGTTTTGAGGCACAGGCCATTGCAGTAGCGTTGGAGCGAATGCAACCAAGCCGGCCGCTCACCCATGATCTCATGAAAAATTTCATGCTTGCTTTTAATGTTGAGCTTCACGAAATAATTATTAATGATTTGCAGGAAGGAATTTTTTATTCAAAGCTGGTATGCTCAACCGAACATGATACAGTAGAAATTGATTCCCGCACTTCTGATGCCGTTGCTTTGGCAGTACGCTTCGGCTGCCCGATATACACGTATGATAACATTCTTGATAGCGCTGGTATCTTAATGGAAGAAGATGATAAAAAGAAAAAAGTAGTGGTGTCTCATTCTGATGCAAGCAGTGATGATCTTAAAAAATTATCGCTTGCTGAGCTCGAAAACTTATTGAATGAAGTGCTCGAACAGGAAGATTATATAAAAGCCGCTTCTATAAGAGATGAAATTAAGGGCCGGAAAAGCAGCTGATCAATTAGAGACAATGGATTGTCGATTTCTTTTATTTTGATTCTGATAATACTTATCTCCGTTCCCTGTTACTGACAGTTCACGCCTTATGGTCACATTTCCCAATTGCAAAATAAATCTTGGCTTAAATATTCTTCGCAAAAGAAGCGATAGCTTTCATGATCTTGAAACTATTTTTTATCCTATTCACTTAAATGATGTTTTGGAAATTATTCCTGCAACAGATAATAAAACAGGGCTTACAGTTACGGGGCTTTCTGCCGGAAAAGAATCTGAAAACTTATGCATGAAAGCATGGCATCTTATAAAAAAAGATTATCCTCAGCTGCCTGCAATTAAAATACATCTGCATAAAGTTATTCCGCTGGGTGCGGGGCTAGGCGGCGGATCAGCTGACGCAGCTTTTGTTTTACAATTACTTAATAAAATTTTTAATCTAAATATTCCGGAAAAAAAACTTTTCGATTATTCGTTACAGTTAGGAAGCGATTGTCCTTTTTTTCTTGTAAATAAGCCGTGCCTTGCAACGGGTCGCGGAGAAAAAATTGAGCTGGTCAATATTTCACTATCAGACTATCAATTAATGTTGGTATATCCCGGTATACATATCAACACAGGTGAAGCATTTAAGGAAATAGTTCCTTCGGTTCCTTCAAAAAAAATTGCAGAAATTATTAATCAGCCAATTGCAAGCTGGGAAGATGAATTGCAAAATGATTTTGAAAATTTTGCTTTTAAAAAATATCCGGATTTAAAAAAAATAAAAGATGAATTGTATTCGAGTGGTGCAATATATGCAGCTATGAGCGGAAGCGGGAGCACTATTTTTGGCATCTTTAAAAAAAATGATACTGTAATGTATTCGGCAAAACCCGGCTGTTTTTATAAACTTGTTAACCTGGATTAAAACAATCTTACTCAATAAGAATTGCAGAAATTTCTTTTCATATTTTTCTTTTGCATCGTTTCTGTTAACCTTTTTGCGCAGGCAGATTCAACAAGGCAAGCAAATTATGACATCGATTCTTTAAAAAATATTTATGGAAACAATAAAAAACTACTAAAAGATTTTGAGTTGCAATCTTTAATAGCGTTGTCTTACTATCCTGAGTTATTGAATGAACATATCAGGTTTGAGTATGAGCAGATCAACAGTACAGCACGTACAACAGTAACTTTAATATCAATTTTTAAAAAAATTAATAAACAATATATCATCTATATAAATGATGATATTCTTAAAACAGGTTTCTTGTTAAAGACTGTTCCGTTTAATGCACAGGTTGCTGTAATAGCTCACGAGCTGGCTCATGTGGCCGATTTTAAAAGACGAAGTTTTTTTGATATGGTTTGGTGGGGGATTAGTTATTTGATAGTGAAACAAAGAACGAAAATTGAAATGCGTACTGACCAATCTACCATAAAACATGGACTGGGATGGCCTTTGTACCAATGGGCAGATTTTGTTTTATATCACTCAACTGCCAATAAACGTTATAAAAAAATAAAAGAAACAAAATACATGCAGCCTGACAAGATACTTAAATACATGCATCAACTAAATCTTTTATAAAAAGATTTAGTTAGTTCGTAATATTAAGTAAAGGGCAAGTAAAATATTATATCTTTGCTCCATAACAAATTTGATTTTGAACAATCTTTCTTATATACAATCTTTCCTCGGACTAAATCTTGATTTCCTGGATCACAAGATGTGACCATATCGTCCCAATTATTACCACATTTTCTTTTAGTTTATTTCTTTTCATTAGTTTATTTCTTTTCAAATTTTTTTATGCCGTCACAACTCATTGCTTCGCAAACAAATTATTTTATTGACCTAGAAAATAATTTTGGTGCTCACAATTATCATCCCCTTCCCGTAGTACTTGAAAAAGGAAAAGGCGTTTTTGTTTGGGATGTAGAAGGAAAAAAGTATTTTGATTTCCTGAGTGCATATTCCGCGGTTAACCAGGGTCACTGTCATCCGAAAATTGTACAATCTTTAATTGACCAGGCTCAAAAGCTAACGCTTACCAGCAGGGCTTTTCATAGTAAGGTGCTTTCAGAATTTACGCAATACATAACCGGGTATTTTGGTTACGATAAAGTATTGCCTATGAATACCGGCGTAGAAGCAGTGGAAACTGCATTGAAGCTTTGCAGGCATTGGGGTTATGAAGTAAAAAAAATACCTGACAACAAAGCAAAAATAATTGTGTGTGCAAACAATTTTCATGGACGTACTTTAGGAATTATTTCTTTCAGCACAGATCCTGTCGCAAAGAAAAATTTTGGTCCTTACCTGAACGGGTTTGAAATAATTCCTTATAATGATTTGCCTTCTTTAGCAACTGCTATTTCAGATCCAAATGTCTGTGGCTTTTTGGTGGAACCCATCCAGGGCGAAGCCGGCGTAATTGTACCCGATGAAAATTATTTAGCAACGGCAAAACAATATTGTGTGGATGCTAATGTTTTATTTATTGCTGATGAAATACAAACCGGACTTTGCAGAACAGGAAGCATGTTATGTTGTGATCAGGAAAACGTTCATCCGGATATTTTGATTTTAGGAAAAGCGCTTAGTGGAGGAACTTTGCCCGTAAGCGCCGTGCTTGCAAATAATGAAATTATGCTTACCATAAAACCGGGAGAACACGGAAGTACTTATGGCGGCAATCCGCTCGCTTGTAACGTGGCTATAAATTCATTAGAAGTTTTAAAGGAAGAAAATATGTCTGCAAATGCAGCAGCCATGGGTAATTTGTTTCGGGAAGAATTAATTAAACTTCATAACCCGCATCTAAAGGAAATTCGTGGTAAGGGATTGCTTAATGCAATAGAGATTGAGCATGAAGATGACGATGCTGCATGGAAGTTATGTGTAGAATTAAAAGAAAACGGACTTTTGGCAAAACCTACACATGGTGATAAAATTCGTTTTGCCCCACCGCTTGTCATTAATAAAGAAGAAATAATAAGCTGCGTTGAAATTATTAAGCAAAGCCTGA
>JBEPVC010000237.1:0-3991 GCA_041691235.1 Chitinophagaceae bacterium | reverse complement strand
CTATCGCGATATGATGATTAACCTGCAAGATCTTTATCTCAGCAATGTAAACCTGCGAATGAATGAAGTGATGAAAGTGATGGCGGTTGTAACTTGTCTGCTTGCGCCTGCTACAGTTATTGGCGGTATATTCGGAATGAACTTTCAACGGATTCCGTGGCTACACAATGATTATGGATTTTTTATTGCAGTGGGTTTAATGCTTATAATTCCGATCTGGATGATCTGGGTGTTCAGAAGAAGGGGATGGTTTTAATTACCGCTGTTTATATAGAGGCACTGTGCTGCAAGGCTCTCCATACATAATGCTTTTTGCGACTGGCCTTAATATTTTTGTTATTTCAACGTAAGCGGCTTCCGGTATTTTTTTTTCGCCACAGCCTTTTACTACTACTCTTTTCCCTTCATATTCAGTGGCATCTATCTTCGACAAATTTTTCAGAAACAATGCTTCATGAACGAATGATTCGTTTCCGAAAAAAATGTCACGGGCAACGGGTTGTAAATAAGTTGCTGCCAGCATATACGCCCACACAGGTATTATTGCGTCTGCGCTGCATACGATTCCTACATTTTTGTTTTCATAAATTTTCCAATCAAGATTTTTTAATGCTTCGCGATAATCTTTTTCTTTTAAAATCAGCTCCATAAACAAATGATCTTTCAAATCGAATACGGCTGTTTCTCCTTCCGGGAAAAATTTTTCAAGATCAAGCGTTACGATAGCGCTTTGAGCTACTTTATTTATTATTCCTTCTTCCATAATCTTTTTATTACTGCAAAGGTACAAATATCAATTTGTATGTATTATGGCCTATGAATCGCAAAAAAATAAGGCCATCTTTTTAGAATGGCCTTTGAATATTTTTCTTTCCGGCATATTAAAAGAATTTACTTCGATAGTCTTTTATTGTCGCCATTTTTTTCAATGAGTTGAATGACTGACCAAGAGCACCTTGGGTTAGCTGGCTTTTTTCTGCATTCTTTTGCTGAGTAAGCATCTGTTTTAAAAGGGGTGTTTTAGCTGAAACGCTAAATACCTTTATTACAAACACGCCGGTGTTGCCTGCTATTGGTGGTGAAATTTTTGCCAGGTATGCTTTGTTAAATGCGGCTCCTGCAACCTTCGGTTCATTTCCTACTCCGTTTATTAATTGCGCATCAAAAGTTAATGTTGAATCGGCACCTGTATTTAATACCTGCTGCTTGTAAGCTGCTGCGGCAACTTCAAGTGAGGATGGATTGTTCAATTTCTTAATTATCTCTTCCGCCTTTTTCTTGTTTCTTATAATGGATTCTACCTGTAGCCTTGCTGTTTTCACATCAGGAACACCTTCCTTTACAATTCCATCAACAACAGCCACCACAAATTCATCTTTCATTGAAAAAGGTTCAGACACTTCACCTTCTTTTGCATCAAAAGCCCATTTTACAATTGTTCGTGCGTCTTGTAAACTTCCTAATTGAAAGTCGTTTTCTTTAACAACGTTTGGAACAGAAATTTCTTTGAGCCCGTTTTGTGCAACATACTTATCGAAACTTTTTTTATCGCGTGCTTGTCCTGAAAGCTTTGTTGCGGCTGCATTTGCATTATTAATCGTTTCGTCACTAGGCGCAATTTCTCTTGCCATATAAGCAACCTTATATGCGGGTTCCAAATTCTTTTTATCAAGTATTTCAATATAATGCCAGCCAAATTGAGTTTTTACAACTTTTTTTGTTTCTCCTTTTTCATTCAGTAAAAAATCTGCAAACTCTTTGGCAAATCCCTCGCCTTGTATCGTCAAAAGATCAAAAGACATAACGCCTTTGTCTTTGTGAGCAACTTTATCAGTTGAATATTTTGCCTCCAGCGAGTCAAAGTTTGCGCCGCCTTTGATTGCCAATTCAATACTATCTGCAATTTTATGAGCCGTGCTATCGGGTATCATGGCTTGACCTGTTTGCGGATCATTTGTTCCCAATAAAATGTGGCGGCACTTAATTGAATCCGGTAATATTTTAGTAGAGACTTTTTTTGCAAGCACGTAGTTCTTTGAGTCAAGGTAAGGGCCAAAGACGACGCCATCCGGTAAAGCAAAAATTGAATCTTTTGCAGGAACCTGAACTTTTGACTTAGGTGTATATCCATCAAAATAAGGTATTGCTGAAGAATTTCTTGCTAAAAAAGCAGTTGCGTTAGAATCAGCATAAAGTTGTGGCTTCATATCAATAAGCGCTTGAATAGCATGTGAGCTGTCTTGCTTGTTTGCTTCTGCACTAATTGAAACATACGATATCGTCCGGCCGGGCTCCTGCTTATATTTTAGTTTATTATTATCAAGGTAAGTTTCAATATCATTGTCGGTCACTTTTATAGTGCTATCACTAATTATAGAATAAGGAATAGCAACATAAGACATGATTGCAATTTTTGTTTTTTCTTCTTCCTTTTCTTTTACGAGCCAAGCGGGCATATATATACTTGCAGAAATCATGGAAGTATATTTTGTATACAAGCTATTAAGACGCATCGGCTCTATTACCTGTGAGTTTACAGCATTTCGTTGTTCTTCATTCTTAGACTTTCTTGCCTGTGTCCACCATTGCTTAGCCTGTTCTATATCATATTGTCCGGTTTCCTTATTAGTAAAAGCTTGTTTTAATTGTTGAGGGGCATCTTCACTAAACATGATAGAACTCATTTCTTTTGGAGTGAAGGCTATACCCAGATCGTTGAATTGCTCGGTAACAATTTTTTCGGCGACCATCTGGTCCCATACTGACTGCATTATTTGATCCCTTTGTGAAGCGGCGTTGTTCCCGTATTGTTGTTCCATGTCTTTAACCTTGGCATTAAAATCGTTTGTTTCGATTTCATCTCCATTTACTACACCTAATGTTGTGGTGTTTCCGCCACCGAATAATTTTCCGGTGCCACTCCTTGAATCCATTAATAAAAATCCTATAAGGCTTAATGCAATTATTGCAATTACTATTACAGCACCTCTTTCCCGTATGGTCTGAATGATTGACATTTTATTTTATCTCTTAATTTTAAAATAAGGACGGCAAAAATAGTGTAAAATAAAATAGGAACAAAAGGGCTCAAGTTTAGTGCAGGCAAGAGATTCTTGGAAAAAGAAGATGGCTTATTCCTGCTTATAAAAATATTCATCTTTTTTTATCAACATAAAGTTGTGAGAAAATTATATTTCCTGTGAATAAGCTGGCTTTTTAAAGATTTATTTCTTTATAAAATTTTTTAAGATCGCTTCATTTTTTGTAAATCAATTTATAAATACAAAAACAAACAATTTCCTAATATTAGATTCACAAAGGTTTTTAAAAAATGATCAATATTATTCTACACATCATTTTTTATCTACCAATGTTAATAAGGCTTATTTATATTGAACTATATTTTATAAACTGATGTTAAATACTTGTGCAATGACGTGGATAAAACGAAAGTTTTAATTTTGTATCAATTTAAAAATATTAACTATCCACAAATTAACATACATAATAGTAATAGGCTATTAAATAAATAATGTATTAATATTAAATACTATGGCAGATATTAACATTGCAGAAGCGCGGGTTAATTTAGAAAAAAAAGGTTTTCTTGATATTGATATTGATGTTAACTTGGACTTGTTCGCAGAAATTGAAAAATTAAAAAAAGAAAAAAATGCCATCATACTTGCACATTATTACCAGGAACCGGATATACAGGACGTCGCAGATTTTATCGGAGATAGTCTCGGCCTTGCTCAAAAAGCTCAATCAACCGATGCTGACATTATCGTTTTTGCCGGAGTGCACTTTATGGCGGAAACAGCAAAAATTCTTAACCCTCAAAAAAAAGTTTTATTGCCGGATTTAAAAGCAGGCTGCTCTTTAAGCGATTCAGCACCACCGGCACTTTTCAAGAAATTCAAAGATAAATATCCTGACCACATTGTAATCACTTACATCAATTGCTCAGCAGGCATGAAAGCTTTGAGTG
>JBEPVC010000236.1:0-4000 GCA_041691235.1 Chitinophagaceae bacterium | reverse complement strand
TACATACCAAATAGAGGCCTTGAAGGGTAGCATCATAAAATCTCGTTCTGCTTATTTTATTTTCTTAGCTGGCATTGCCCGGCCACCCTGCTTAAGAATAAAACCATCTATTTCTTTCTTATCATTTCTTGTAAATTCCACTTGTACATCCTCTTCCATTTCAAAGAAAAAATCTTCTTTTTCTGCATGAAGGATCTTTTGTGATTGTCCTGTTGGAACAGCACTTAGCTCACCATCTTTTATACTCATCGATACAGTAAACCCGGGCTTTATCTCGTATTCGCCTTCATATTGTTTTAATGTTTCTTCAGGAAGCTTTATAACTTTTCTTTCTTTTGGTAATTCATATTCTTTGTTATAAAGAATAGCATAAATGCTTTTGGTAATATCCGCAAGTGCTTCGTTAGATGCATTACTGAGAAGTATGATACATATATCATCTTCGGGTACGCGTGATATGTTAGTAATAAAACCGGGTATGCCGCCACCATGACCCACTCTTCTTTTTCCTTCTATGCTGTCTATCCCCCATCCGTAGCCGTAATTATTTTTTACTGACGTATAGGCTTCTTCTTGCTGCGCTTTTGATAAAACGATATTATTTTCCAGCGCTTTGTGCCACAGGTAGAGGTCGCCGATAGTGGAATAAATAGCTCCGGCAGAAAATGACACCGTTGAATCTACAATAGGTGCCAGTGCTGTGTCCTTATCATTTAGTTTAAAATATCCCACGGCTTTATTATTACTTTTTAGGTGTGTAAAATCAAAGCCGCTATGCGTCATACCTAATGGTGTAAATATATACTTGCGCACAACCTGCTCATACATTTTTTTTGTTATCGCTTCAATGATGTAGCCTAGCAGCGAGTAGCCACTGTTAGAATAACTCCAGGATGTACCGGGTGAAAAATCAAGTGGTTTATCTTTAAATAAAGACATCATCTTCTCACGTGTAGCTGGTTTGGTAATTTCATTAGCCATAAAATCCTGGTCATTGGTATAGTTATAAATTCCAGAAGTATGGGTTAATAACTCCCTAATGGTAATGCTATCTCCCTTAGGATAGCCGGGAAAATATTTACTTAGTTTGTCAGACAAGGCCAGCTTTTTTTCTTCCTGCAGTTTTAGGATCACTGCGGAAGTAAATTGTTTGGTAATAGAACCTAACTGGAAAATCGTTTGCTCATTATTTAATACTTTACCAGCAGCATCGCGATAACCATATCCTTTGTTAAGCAGGATGGTGCCGTTCTTTGCTACCAGCGCCGAACCGTTGAATTTATACAATTTTGCATAAGCATTTATCAATATGTCAATCTTACTCGCTGACTCCTGTGCGAAAGTGGTTTGCATCATGCAAAGCACTATAACGAGAATACTCATTTTTTTCATAAACTGTAATAATTAATGATTTCTGTAAATATATTTCTGCCGGGTCATATTTCAACATATTCTGCCGTGTTTCCGCACAAAAGCTCTTCTATTATTTAAAAACTCTAGAGATAGCAATCGTTTTTTATTGCGTCTTGTTTTTCTTATAATTTTTTAAACCAGTTGATAAATTGCTTTATATTTAAAAACAATTTATTTCTTACTGTTTCTTTTTTTCACTCACTCAAACTTAACTAAAATGAAAAAAACAATTACAAACTCCTTTCTGTTGACAACATTATTGTTGACTATTTGCGTTGTATCCGCAAAGGCCCAATCTGCAGCTGCTCAAATGCGTTATAGCGACATGGTCGGCGCAAATCCTGATGCAGACGCCGATATCAAGGTTGTGAGCGACTATGTAAATACGCTTATAGCAGGCGATATAGACAAGGCAACCTCCATGCTTGCAAGCAGCTATAAAGGCTATGGTCCTGGCCCTGATGACTCTTCAAACGTTCAACAGACCTCTGATTCATGGAAGAAAAGCAACACCATGCAGCAAAATCGTAAGGCGGACTTTGTAACAGAAACGTTTGATGTAAAATCAGGCGACAATGCAGGCCATTGGGTATCTACCTGGGGCACTTACAGTTTTACTGAAAACGGGAAAAATGTAAAATTTCCTTATCAATATACAGCACATGTAAAAGATGGCAAGATAGACAAGGACGTGATTTACTATGACCAGCTATATGTAGTAAAAGCGCTTGGGTACACCGTTACACCTCCTCCTTCAAAATAATGAAGATTATTTTATTTTATAAAGCCAATCCCCGCTGCATCGGGGATTGGCTTTATGGGATATCATTTGCATACTTAGTCTAAATAAAATAAATGTTCCGCAAAAAGGCCGCTTAATAAATGTACTTTTAGTATTGCCGATAAAAAAAAGTATGAAAAGATTTATCTTATTTGTCTCTTTTTTATTTTTTAAAGTAAGTTATTCCCAGGTTAGCGGGCGCTTTTTAAATACCGATGGCGTTCCACGTGACGTAGAATTTCTTGATTTGAGTGGAAGACCAATGCCAATCAATGATCATTCTAATATAAATGGCACCCCTTTCCTGCAAAAGAAATGGAAATTCGGAATTATAGAACTTAAAAATGGTAATGTATTTTCTGACTCATCAATAAATTATTCTTTGTTTGATGATAAATTGTTTTTTAGAAGAGATAATAATATTTATGCAATTAAATATGCCGTAACAGGGTTTTCAATTGAGAACTCAGAAGATTCAATTCAAAATAAGATTTATAACTTTCAAAATAACTTTCCCGCAATAAACAGAAATGACCGCTCAACATTTTATGAAGTTTTATTCGCAGGTAAGTATTTAGAGCTTTTAAAATGGCAGCATAAAAAAATAAAAGAAATTTATAATTATAGCAGCCCGCTACAAAGAGAATTTTTTCTTGTTCAGGACTATTTTATTTTCTTTCCAAAAGAAAAAAAAATAATTGAGCTATCCTCTAAGGTTAATTTAAAAGAGTTAAGAAAAAATCTTCCTACATATTCAAAGCAAATTGATGAGTATAACGCAACTCATAAATTAAATCGAAAAAAGGAAGATGATTTAATTCAACTATTTTCATTTCTCGATTCAGCAAATCTTTAATCAATCTTTTACTTCCTGGACTTGCATTTCACTTATTAAAAACCCAATTTTGAAGTGTTGAAGATCCTGGTAATTAAAGAAGCGGATTAAATAAGAGAGAAATTTTTAATCAGCATCTTCCATAATGAAAATTGCATTTTTGTTTAAGTCGAAAAACCCAAATTCGTTTGTGTTCCAGGGTGTCTTTGTTTTTAATGCGTCAGGAGTAACAGTACCTCGCTGAATTAAATCATCAAAGAGAGGTTTTATATTTTTTACATCAATTCTAATAACTGAACCTCCAAGCAGTGGATCATTTTCTGAATCAGCATGCCACTGTAAGTGTATATAAATACTGTCTCTGTGAAGACCAGCGTACATATGATCTGAAAATATTTCTTCAAATCCCACTTTCTCTTTATACCACGCAACATCTCTGCTAATGTCAGAAGATGGAAGAACCGGGATAATGCCTAAAAATTCTGTTTTCATGTTCAAGAAAATTAATTTAGTAAAAATCAGTGTGCCACTTTCTTTTTAGCAATCTCTGAGAAAATGTAAAAACTTTTAAAATGAGCTAATTCAGCATCTCTATCATAAAACTAATGGCCTCATCATAATTTCCTTTTATCTCGTTAATCCTTCCTTTAATATATACAACTTGAGGATTATTAGAGGTTATCTCCAATGCCTTGTCCCCCTTGTTAGCGCAAGTATGCAGCCGGTTTTTGCAGAGCGTACTTGTCCGCAAAAATCTCACGCATTACTATTCTTCCAATCTTCATTTGTGTTGTTTCACCTAATTCTTTTTTTTGGGTTTGTTAATGCGATAACTAATGCAATACCACAGAAAAGCAACGCAATAATTGCACGTACAATTTCATTTCCTCCACCAACATAAGGGTTTGCGATGGCATCAGGCACATGGAAAAAAATAAAAAAAAGAAAAAGCATGATTGCTAAAAGAAATG
>JBEPVC010000235.1:0-4013 GCA_041691235.1 Chitinophagaceae bacterium | reverse complement strand
AGTATAGCGAAAGCTGGAAACTACCTATTCATTTCACAGGAGGAATTGCTTTTGGCTTTAAGGATGTATTACAACAACTGTGTGACAGCTATCAATTGCAATTGGGAAATATTTTAAAAAATCCTATGGAAGGATTAATAAAATATCATTCTTCAAAAAATAACAATCGCTAGTTATAAAGACTTTTCTATTTCTTTGAATGGTCTTGCATTACAAAGTGTTTTAGCCCCTCTCCATATGGAGAGGGGCTGGGGTCAGGCTGTTAATCCACTTTTATTTCCTGTGCCGGTTGTTTTGCTTCGGCTGTTTTGGGAAGTGTAATAATTAAAATATTATTTTCCTGCGTTGCCGTAATTCCATTTGTATCAACCTGGTTATTTAATGAAACGGTTCTTTCAAAAGATTTTACGGGAAATTCCTGCTTGATAAATTGCGGTGGATTGTTTTCATCAATACTTCTTGTTCCGCTTATGTATAGTATATCTTCTACTACGCTCAGTTTAATGTTTTCTTTATCAAACCCTGTCGCATACACTGTCACTTCATAAGCGGTTTCATTTTCCTGGATGTTTAGAGGAACATTGTATTTAGGCCTTCTGTATCTTCCTCCAAAGGAATGACGGCCATGGTTAAACGCTTTTCTTTCAAATGCAGGCCCGTAGCCTGCCATGTTTTTAAATTTTCCGTACATATTGTTGTTTGTTTTTTAATTTTTAAAATATTTTTTCATTTATTTTGAGTAAAGACTGTCAGCAGCATTATTATTTTTCATTTCGCACTGGTGATGACGATTATGCCATTTATGATTCCAGGCAGAATTTTGTTTGCCCGTAAACGACCAAAGACTTACAAACGTTATACCTGCAGCTATTAATCCCATCAGCAATCGCGAACCTCTTTTCATTTTATTTATTTTATATTATTAAGAATTTGTTTCCATCGAATTTTTTTTTGAATAATTTCTGCCGCAATTATTATAGTTTTCTTTGAATAACTTATACTCTTCATCGCTCATGTTCCTGATTCTATCCGCAAATGCAGGATGAAGTCTTCTTCCAAATCTTCTTCCTATAAAAAACCTGAAGAATGTGCCGATAATAAGAAACGCAAGAAGAAGCCGAAGTAAAAAGAAAGGCAAATAAAAAATTCCTGCGCCTAAAATAATTCCCGCAACGATTGTTTTAAATATTGACTTTTTCATTTTTTATATTTTTAAATTTTCAATTTATATATAAGAAGACGCAGCAAGAAA
The DNA here is from genome assembly GCA_041691235.1 of Chitinophagaceae bacterium. Lineage (GTDB taxonomy): Bacteria > Bacteroidota > Bacteroidia > Chitinophagales > Chitinophagaceae > Ginsengibacter. Next base: position 2,761 of record JBEPVC010000235.1, on the reverse strand, counting down.
TCAATTACTTTAAAACAAAAACAAAATCTTTTTTAGAAATAAAAAAAACCGCACAATTTTATTAGGCGGTTGTAAAAGGAAATAAAATTATTTTATCGTTTTCGTTCAGCACATCTCTTTTTCCATTCTTCCCTGAATTTTATTTTTTCCTCATCACTCATGTTCATCCACTTCTCCCGCAAATGGCCTGGTCGTCCATAACGGCCACTACCACGGTTTCCAAAGCGAAGGCTTCCAAATAATATCCTGCACAATAAAAGCAGCCCCGCTGATTGCAAATAGGTAATGCGATTCACATTTAGCAATCCGGGCAAAATGGCATTCCATAAAAACATTACCACAGCACTAAGAACAACAAAAGCAATAATCATGAAGAACAGGAAAATAAATTTTCTCTTTCTCATTGCATCTTTTTTTTGATTGTAAAACATAATATGGTAATTAAAAATTAATAATATCGTTATAAATGTTTTCTAATTTTTTGCGTAGATATTTAACTGCATAACCTTTTCGTGAAATAATTGTTTTTAAATTTTCGCCCGTAGCATCTGCTATTTGCTGAAGTGTCATGTCTTCCATTTCATTCCAAACAAAAACCTGTTTTTGCAGTTCAGGTAATTCATCCAGGGCAATAAATAATTCACGCCAAAAAATTTCCCTCAGGTATTCGGTTTCCGGATTTGAATCATCTGTTAATAAAATTTCACCGAGGTTAAACTCACCATCTTCATCCTCATATATCATATCCTCAAGAGAATAATTTGATTTTTTTCTGTATTTGTCGATTATTTTATTTTTTGCAACGCGGTATAGCCAGCCACTCATTTGGTCAATCTCATCAACATCAACAACATTGCTCAGCTGGTACCAAACATCCTGCAATATATCTTCCGCATCCTCATCGCTTTTAACCTTGCCTCGTATAAAACCAAACAGCTTTTTGCCATAGTCAGCAACAGCCTGCCCAATATTTTGCCGGGGTTTATTTGCCATGTTGGTATCAAAGACTTCATTCATCTGCAACAGAAGACGAATAAAAAGAAAAGTTACTTTAAAATATTTTGAGATAATATATTTCAATTCTTAAAATATTATAAGAGTGAAATCTTTATTTTTTCCTTATTGCGTAAATCACTTTTCCTAAAACCGTAAACTGATAAATAGATGATAGGGCAATTTTACCATTATGAAAAATTTTACTGGAAAACTGCTTCATTCAATTAGAATCCTTCCGTTCCTGATAATTTCAACGATACCTTTTATTGCAAAATCGCAAATTGCTAATCTTACTCCTGCCCAAAAATTAGTGGCCATGTCGGGTGAAGATTCCTTATCGCAGGGAGTTTCAAAAAGTAAAACTATTATTTCAGGATATGGTAGCATTTTTTACCAACACGATCAAAATGCACAAAAAGGAATTATAAATCTTGAAAGATTTGTATTCTTTATCGGCCACCAGTTTAATAGTAAGATTGCTTTTTTCTCAGAAACAGAAGTTGAAGATGCAAAAATATCCGGCGGAGAACCTGGCGGAGAAATATCTCTTGAGCAGGCATTTCTTCGTTTCAAATTAAACTCCAGACAATATATTGTTGCAGGACTGTTTACACCACGTATCGGGATGCTGAATGAAAATCATTTACCTGTAAATTTTAATGGAGTTGAACGGCCAATTGTTGAGCAAATTGTAATCCCTTCTACATGGCGTGAATTAGGAATTGGATTCTATGGACAGGCTGCAAACATTCCGCTTAATTATACTATCGCACTTATAAATGGCCTGGATGCTTCGCGTTTTGAGCATGGCTCTGGCATAAGAGAAGGGCGCGCAGAAGGAAAACTTGCATCTGCAAATAATCTTGCTGTTACCGCTTCATTGCAATATTTTTTAAGCGATTTTAAATTCCAGGTTTCCGGTTATGCCGGAGGTACCACACCTTTTGGAAGAAGAGCTGCAGACAGTCTTACATTACAAAGCGGTTTTTTTGGAGCACCGATTTATTTAACAGAAGGTAACATACAATATGCGAAAAATGGATTTACTTCAAAAGCTATATTCAGCTATATTAATTATCCCCAGGCTGTAACCACCAATAAAGTTTTTGCGACTAATATCGCTTCGTCTATGTATGGTGGTTATGTTGAAGCAGGATACAATCTTTTTGCTTCTGCTAAAAATGAAAAACTGCGATCAAAGGAGCTGAATGTTTTTGCGAGATATGAAATGCTTGATCTTAATAACACCATTCCATCAAATGCTATTTATGACGGCACGGAAAAACAACAGCATCTTATTGTTGGAGCTGGTTACCTGCCTATTCCCAATGTTGTTATTAAAGCAGACGTAAGATTGTTGCATACCGGCCCGGTAAACCCTGACCTTGTAATTAATCCAAGCCCGTCGGCATTGCCATACAGGCAAAATAATACTTTTATTAACCTGGGCATTGGCTATTCATTTTAATATGGAAAGAAGAAAATTTATACTAACAGGATGTAATGCATGTATGGCAATTGGAGGCGGCGTTTTATTAAGCATGATGAGTTCATGCAGCAGTTCCTTGTCGGTTATTAAGGCTACACAAAATAATATGAAAGTAACCGTGGCGGAAAGTGAAATGATGAAGAGCGATGTAAAAGTGGTAAGCATTAAAAATTTCGACTACAATGTATTTCTTAAAAAAAATACTGACGGCACTTACCTGGCGCTCGCAATGTTGTGTACCCATGCAGGCAATCCGCTGGTAAAAACAGGAGAGAA
>JBEPVC010000234.1:0-4042 GCA_041691235.1 Chitinophagaceae bacterium | reverse complement strand
CGTAATAAAAAAGATCCAAAAGCAATTGATGAAAGTACAGATACCTATGATACGTTTGACTGGTTGTTAAAGAATATTCCAAATAATAATGGTAAAGCAGGCATGTATGGAATTTCTTATGATGGATGGACTGCTGTTATGGGAGCGGTTGATCCGCATCCGGCGCTGGTTGCAGTATCAGAGCAAGCTACTCCTGCAGATATGTTTTTAGGAGATGATTTTCATCACAATGGTGCTTTTCGCTTAAGCTATGGTTTTGAATATGCGTTTATGGAAGAAGCTGCCAAAACGGATTCCTTATTTCAATTTGATAATTATGATACGTACGACTGGTATTTAAAATTGGGCCCACTGAGTAACGTAAATAAAAAATATTTTTTTAATAAACTTCCTTCTTGGAATGATTTTACAAAGCATCCGAACTATGATGAATTTTGGAAGAAGCAGGCATTGGTATCAAGTTTAGATTCTCCACGGGTTCACATCATGAATGTTGCAGGTTGGTGGGATCAGGAAGATTTTTATGGCCCTCAAAAAACTTATGCAACGCTGGAAAAAAATGACAGGAGTCATAAAAATTATATCGTGATTGGTCCATGGAATCATGGCGGATGGGCTCATGGATTGGGGAATAAATTAGGCAATATTAATTTTGATTCTTCAACAGGAGAAACATTCAGAAAAGATATACAGGCGCGCTGGTTTGCTTACTATTTAAAAGGAAAAGGAGATGGAAATTTTGCAGAAGCAACTACTTTTCAAACCGGTTCTAACCTATGGAAAACATATGATAGTTGGCCGCCGAAAGAAGCTGTAATAAAAAATTTATATTTTCATGCAGATGGAAAATTGTCTTTCGAAAAACCATCCGGTCAAGAAAAAACTTTTGATAGTTATATCTCTGATCCTGCACACCCTGTTCCTTATCGCAGCAGGCCAATTGAAGAAACGTATGGCACCGGATCACGTTGGTACACGTGGCTTACAGAAGATCAGCGATTTGTTGATAACAGGCCTGACGTAGCTACATGGCAAACAGAAACATTATCAAAGGATGTAACTGTTACAGGAAATATTTTTGCAAAATTATTTGCATCTACAACTGGCAGCGATGCGGACTGGATAGTGAAACTTATAGACGTTTATCCTGAAGAATATCCTGATGAACCAACGATGGCAGGCTATGAATTTATGGTTGCCAATGATGTATTTCGCGGAAGATTCAGGAGTAGTTTTGAAAAGCCTGAAGCAATTGCACCAAATAAAATTGAAACCTACGCTGTTGATTTGCATAGTTTGAATCATGTTTTTAAAAAAGGGCATAAGATAATGGTGCAGGTGCAAAGCACATGGTTCCCTATTATTGATCGCAATCCGCAGAAATATGTTCCCAATATTTTTGAAGCAACCGAAAAAGATTTTCAAACAGCCACACAAAAAATATTTCATACAACACAAGCGCCGTCACATATAGAACTATCTGTTATGGACTGATTTGTGTTCTGCTGAACAAAATCCGTTTATGCTTTTACGTTATACGTGCTTCTAAGTGTTTTTTCCATTGAAGATATAATTGATCGTAAAGAGCAATATTGGTGGGTTCAAATTTTGCCAGCGGTTTAAAATTGGCAAAGGCGTCGTGGGTTGACTTATAAATCCCTGCACCAATACCCGCGCCTAACGCTGCGCCAACGCTTCCGTCATTTTCATATAGCTCAACAGCAACTCCCGTAGAATTTACAAATGATTGAATAAATACATCACTCAAAAATAAATTGGCTTTGCCTGCGCGGATAATTTTTGGATGCAAGCCATTCTCACGCATAATATCTAATCCGTACCTGAATGCAAAAGCAATTCCTTCCTGAACGGCGCGGAAAATGTGTGCTTTGGAATGTTTATTTAAATCGATGTTATTAATATGAGCGCCAACAATTTTATTTTGTAGCATTCGTTCAGCGCCATTTCCAAATGGCAAAACAAACAAGCCGTGGCTACCAGGTTTAATTTTTAAAGCAAGTTTATCCATTTCTGGGTATGAATAATTATCGCCGCATATTTTTTTTATCCAGCTATTCATAATGCCGGTTCCATTAATGCAAAGCAATACACCTAAGCGTTTATGCGTCGCCGTATGATTTACATGCGCAAATGCATTTACCCGCGAATATTTATCTTTAAATAACTGATCAGTAACTGCATAAATTACTCCGGAAGTTCCCGCAGTAGCGGCTACTTCGCCGGGTTGAAATACATTTAAAGACAAGGCATTGTTAAGCTGGTCGCCTGCCTTATAGGTCACACCAATATTTTCTTTTAATGAAAGCTCTTTAGCAATTGCGGGTAATAATTTCCCGTGAGAGGAAAACAATGGCTGAACTTCTGGTATAAGGAAATCTGCAAAACCAAAATTCAGCATAACATTTTTTGAAATATTATCCTCTTTAAAATCATATAAAATACCTTCTGATAATGCCGAAGATGTTGTCGTGATTTGGCCAGTTAGTTTCATGGCAATGAAATCACCGGGTAACATTACCTTATCAATCTCTTTATAAATTTCAGGTTCATTATTTTTTACCCAGCTTAATTTTGATGCAGTAAAATTCCCGGGTGAATTTAATAAGGAGGAAGAGCAGGTTTTTTCTCCAATATCATTATAAGCCTCTTCTCCGAGTTTAACAGCCCTGCTATCGCACCAGATAATGCAGTCTCTTAAAACTTTTTTATTTTTATCAACAATAACAAGGCCATGCATCTGGTATGATATTCCAATTGCTGCAATGCCTTTCGGGTTAAATTTTTTTGAGCTATTTAATTTTCGTATAGCCTTTACCGTATGTTGCCACCACATTTCAGGGGATTGTTCAGCCCACCCTGGCTGCAAAGAAATAATTGGGTTTTCAGTTTCGGGATATTGAGTTGTGGCAAGGCTTTTTTGAGTTTCTGCATCAACTACAGATACTTTAATGAAAGAAGTACCAATATCAATTCCTAAGAGAAGCATGAATAAAATTTATATAAACCGGTTAATTATATTTTCAAAATATTCCTGTTTGCCACTTCTTACTTCTGGCTCGCCATTTTCTAATGCAAAATTTCTCAAATCTTCAAGCGATAATTTTCCCTCTTCAAATTCTTTTCCCTTTGCAGTATCAAAAGAAGCGTAACGTTCCTTTCTTAATTTTTTATAATCGGATTTATTCAAAATATTATCAGCAGTAATTAATGCTCTTGCAAATGCATCCATACCGCCGATGTGTGCATAAAATAAATCAGTAGGGTCGGTTGAGTTTCTTCTAATCTTAGCATCGAAATTTATACCGCCACCTTTAAATCCGCCTGCTTCGATTATTACAAGCATTGATTCCGTTAGTTCGTTAATATCATTTGGAAACTGGTCTGTATCCCAGCCGTTCTGGTAGTCGCCACGGTTTGCATCCATGCTTCCAAGCAGCCCTGCATCAGCAGCTACCTGCAATTCGTGTGTGAAAGTATGGCCGGCAAGTGTCGCATGATTTACTTCAATATTTAATTTAAAATCATCCATCAAATCATATTGCCTTAGAAAGCTAATTACTGTTGCAGCGTCGTAATCATATTGGTGCTTGCTGGGCTCGCAAGGTTTTGGCTCAATAAAAAATGTTCCTTTAAAACCATTCTTTCTTGCATAGTCTTTTGCTGTATGCAAAAATTTTGCGAGATGTTCCTGTTCTCTTTTCATGTTAGTATTCAACAAAGACATATATCCTTCTCTTCCTCCCCAAAAAACATAATTCTCTCCATCCAGTGCAATTGTTGCATCCAGTGCGGCTTTCACTTGTGCACCTGCATGTGCCAACACATGAAAATCAGGATTGGTTGCAGCACCATTCATATATCTTTTATTGGAAAACAAATTTGCTGTTCCCCATAATAATTTTACTCCGCTTTCTTTTTGTTTTTGTTTTGCGTATTGGGTAATTGACTGCAATCTTTTTTCATTTTCATTTATATCGTTGGTATAATCCACAACATCTACATCATGAAAACAATAAAATGG
>JBEPVC010000233.1:0-4050 GCA_041691235.1 Chitinophagaceae bacterium | reverse complement strand
GTAGCCTTTGCTGAAGGAAAACTGCTTAGTGCAGGAAGGCAATTGGCTTTAAACGATAGCAACATGAACGTTGATAAGATAATGTGAAAAAATATTTTCATGGCAGAGGATTTAGGGTTCCCTTTTTGAAAAATGTGTAAGCCAGGATTTATTAGTAATCCTGTATGAGATCTTCAGTTTTTATTTTATTGAATGCATAATTTCCTTTGTCGTCTTTTTTTAATTCATACCCATCTGAATAGGCTTCATTAATTATTCTGCCTACATAAGTGATTGAATTATCGTCATTGATTCTTTTTGAAATAGCTAAAACCGAATTGTGCAATAATTGCGATTCAATTACAACACTTGATAAATTGCTATATTTCTGCACAGAAGAAGAAACTGTACCTGTAAAAGAAAAATTATTTGAAAATTGAAGTTGAATTGAAGCGCCTTGTTTTGCAAGAAATGCTTTATCTAATTCTGTAACCGTAGCCGGAAGAACAGCAGCATAGCTATTAAATAAATAAGGCCTTGCTGTTTTTACTATCTGTGCACCGGAATGTAGAAACGCTCCCAGCATTAAGCACAGAATTATTAATTTGGAGATGGTTTTCATAGTCTGGAATTTTGGGTCTCAGTAATATCGGATAGCTAATTAAACGATATAGGAGTATAAAAATTATACTGATATTGAAAAAAATTCCAATAACTAAAAATATGGGAAAAAGTACTCGAAGAAAACAGGTATTAATACTGTCCGGTACTTAGTAAAACGAGCGTGCAGGCTTCCTGCGGCTGTATTCCCTTTTGTTTTGCCAAAGCTGAAAGCTCATCATTTTCGGCGCCGGGATTAAAAATTATTCGTTTTGGATTAAGGGAAAAAATATAATCATAATACTGCTTTTGATTTCCGGCATTCAGGTAAAGGGTAACAGTATCAACATCACCAACGTCTTTTTTTTCAGTTCCGATTTCTACTGAGCCTACTTGCCCCACGCGCTTTCCAATGGCAATGACGTCATGGCCTTTTGATTGAAGCCTGTTAAGCGCGAGATAACTATAACGCGATGGGTTAGACGAAGCTCCGAGCACTAATGTTTTTTTGTTTTCCATACAATAGTCTAATTTAAAAATTTTGCCTGCAATTCAGGCGTTGGAATCATGCATTCATCTTTTTTACCAAACCATTTATACCTGTGCTTTGCAATAAAGCCATAAACGCTGTCCCTGATAAATTTTGGTACAATAATAAAGCCATATAATATCGGCCACAAACCAGTCAATTTTTTAGAAACTTTGAGGACAGCTGTAGAGCGATCATATATTTTTCCCTGCTTAACCAGGAGAAAAGAATTCATTTTATTACCGGCAAAATTGCTATCAGCCAATATTTTTTCACCTTCTTCTGATTGCAAGGATGCAAAAATAAACTGGTTATACTTATCCCTTTTTATTACAAATTGCACAGCGCCATTACACAAATTACAAACACCGTCAAATAATATAATTGATTGTTGAATCATGCAATGCAAAATTACTAAAACTCTTTTCCATGAGTTGCCTTAACTATTTTATGAACAATAAAAGGGAAATGTTTTATCACGCTTACAAATAAGTTTGTCACCTTTTCTTTTCCAAATAACTGTTGAATTTTACGGCCGTTGCGCAATCTTCGTTGAAATTCATTTTTCCAATTCTTCAAATACATTTCCTCCATTTCATTTCTTGAAATGTTTTTATTTAAAAAGAGGCTAATGCAATTTGCAGCAATTTTAGAAGAATGCATTGCCATACTCATTCCATTCCCGCAAAGAGGCGTAATCATTCCGGCGGCATCACCGATCATCATCATGTGACTTTCTACCTGGGATTTTTTATCAAAGCTTATTTGAGAAATAGTAACCGGTTCTTTAAAAACAAATTCAGATTCAGAAAAAATTTTTTTGAGAAATGGATTTTTGAATAAAACTTCTTTCTCCATTTCTTTAATTGAATTATTATTCTCTTTCAGATTTTGAGCTGTAGTTAAATAACACAGGCAGTAATTTTCTCCTTCTATTTTTGAAATGCCACAATAGCCATTTTTAAAATTGTGCAAAGCAATTGTATCAAAAGGGAATTCAGTTTTAATGTGATACTTTACCCCAATATAATTATTAAGCTTGCCGGGCTTTTTCTTTATAAAGTTTCTCGACAATTTTACATCGAGGTTACTTCGCTTTCCAAAGCATGAAGCAATTATAAGGCATTCTATTTTTTCACCACTACTTTCTATTGTAAATAAATCATCCTTAAAAAAAACATTAGAAACTTTTGTTTCTTCCAACACAGTAACGCCTTTTTCAATTGCAATTTTTTTCAACTCATTGTCAATAAAGAAACGGCTGATGCCAAAGCCGCCGGGATCAAGATTTGATTTTAAAAATTTACCATTTGGCGAGGAAACTATCAATTTTTTTATAACCGGTAAATTAAGTTCAGCAATATTTAATCCAAGACTCGCTAAAAATTTCCAGCTCTCAAGACTAATGTATTCGCCGCATACACGATGAAACGGGTATTTTTCTTTTTCGAATAAAATTATCTTGTGCCCGGATTTTGCTAATAAAATTGATAAAGATAATCCTGCTAAACCGCCACCGATAATAGCTACATCATAAAAAGGGTCTTTTATTTTTTTCTCATTCTCCAAAATTTCCTTACTCAGTTAATTTCAAATTGTGATTTGCCGTTATCAAATATCTAAACGCCCATTTCCATTCTATTTTATACTTTTTAATTCCTGCATTTTTAAAAATCGTTAGCCATTCATTTTTTTTGAAACCTCTTAATACCGAAAGAGGTGCATCATTTTTTACTAAATAAGATTTTGAAAAAACTTTAGTTGCGTACTTTATAAAATTATATGCCAACGGGTGCCGGTGCAAATCGTTAATAAAAAACCCAATCGTCGAATTTTCTTTCATCCAATTTAGCATCGCTATTAATTCTTCTTCAATAAAATGATGACAAAAAAGAGAGGAAAAAATTATATCAGGCTTATTGCTCTTAAAATTTACATCTTTATAATCTGAACAGATAAAACTTACATTTTTAATTTTAGATTTACTTTTTGCATATCTAATGCAATCTTCGTTAATATCAATGCCTGTAAATTCAGCGTCAATTTTTTTTCTTTTACAAAAATTATAGAGAGCATCCAGGTTATCTCCCCCGCCACAACCAATTTCACATACAGAAAGTTTTTTTTTATTCGCCGAAAGTTGGCTAAATCCCTTTATCGTTATTGAATGTCCTCCCAAATGAGTGTTGATGAAATTAAGTTCCTTCATATTTTCTGCAATATCCTTAAAAGGAATATTATCATTATCAAGAAGCTCTTTTTTATATGAACGATGGTTGTAATCAATCATCAGATAGAATAAAGGTCTCTAATGTCAGGCCCGGGCCAAACGCGGCTCCAAAGATGTTAGTCTTCTTTTCCTTTTTAATTGCAAGCGAATCCATAATTTCTTTCAACACAAATAGGATTGTAGGAGACGACATGTTTCCGTAATTTTTTAATACTCTATAAGAGTGCTTGAGATCTTCACAAGTTATATCAATGCTCTTTTCAATTGAAGAAAGAATTCTTTTTCCGCCGGGATGCATACACCAATGCGAAATTTCAGTTTTATCCATCTTAGCATTGTCAAGTGCGTTGAATAAAAGTTTATTAAAATCTTCTTCAATCAAATCAGGAACATATCCTGAAAGCGTCATTAAAAAACCGGATGACGAAAGTTCCCAACTCATATCTTTTTTTCCTTTGAATGCAACTTCACTATAAAAATTATTAATTTTTAATCCTTCCATTTCAACATCGTTATGTGTAACAAGCAATGCCGCAGATCCATCGCCAAACAATAAACTCGACGCGATATTATCCATTGTATTTTCTTTTTGAAAATGCAATGTGCAAAGCTCCGTGCATACAACTAAAACGCGAGCACTTTTATCATTGGCACAAAAAGCGTCGGCGAGTTTTAAACCATGAATTGCTGCATAACATCCCATAAAATTTAC
>JBEPVC010000232.1:0-4060 GCA_041691235.1 Chitinophagaceae bacterium | reverse complement strand
GAATGGTTTGAAAGATTGAAACATCTTAGTGAAAACATGAAAGATGCCAATCTCAGGTTTTTTACTATTGAACATGAAGTCTTAATGATAATTGCATGGATACTGATTCATGCAGGAAGAGTTGCGGTAAAAAAAGCTGCAACATCATCAGCTAAATATAAGAGAAGCCTTATTTTTTTCGGAATAGCATTGGCGTTGATACTAATTGCTACACCGTGGCCGTTTAGAGATACAGTAATGAGGCCATGGTTCAGGTGGTTTTAATAAAATGAAAAATTGAAAATTGAAAATGAGTGAAGAACAGAACGAAAAATCCATTATTCTTATAACAAACGACGATGGTATAACAGCACCGGGTATACGCAACCTGATTGAAGCGGTAAAAGATTTGGGTAAAGTTGTGGTGGTGGCTCCTGACAAGCCTCAAAGCGGCATGGGACATGCAATAACCATTGGTGTTCCGCTAAGACTAAATAAGGTTGAAGATATGTTTGAAGGAGTGGAGGCGTGGCAAACAAGCGGTACGCCTGTTGATTGCGTAAAGCTTGCCGTTGATAAAATCTTACACCGCAAACCAGATATATGTCTCAGTGGAATTAATCATGGCGCCAATCATTCTATTAATGTAATTTATTCAGGAACTATGAGTGCCGCTATGGAAGCATCAATTGAAAGCATTCCTTCGGTTGGTTTTTCCTTGCTTGATTACCGGTTTGAAGCAGATTTTACCGCTTCAAAATTTTATGTGCATAAAATTGTAAAAAGCCTGCTGCAAACAAAAATGGAAAAGCATCTTTTATTGAATGTAAATATTCCATCTGTGCCGCTTGATGAAATGAAAGGAATAAAAGTATGCAAGCAAGCTTATGCAAAATATGATGAAGACTTTGATGAGCGACTTGACCCGCATGGTAAAAAATATTACTGGCTTACAGGAGAATTTAAAAATTTTGATAAAGGCAAGGATACAGATGTTTGGGCTTTGGAGCATAATTATGTAAGCGTTGTGCCAGTGCAGTTTGACCTTACTAATTATACACTAAAAAAGCAGCTCGAAAAAAACTGGGATATATTATGATATTCAAAAAAGATAATTTTATTTTCGGCCTCGCCCTCGGCCTCATAGCGCCGGTAATAGGTTTCATGCTTTTTAAACTTTATAAATTTAGAGGCCTTACTTTATCTGAAATGTTTGAATGGATGAAGCTCAATCCAAATTTAATTAGTGTTTCAATAAGTGTTTCTTTAATGGCAAATGCTATTTTGTTCACCATCTATCTTAACGGCCGCCGCGACAGAACAGCCAAAGGAATTTTTGCACTCACCGTTATCTACGCAATCATTGCTATGATATTTAAATATTGGTAGCAACCAAATTTTAAAGTAGCTCATTTTCCATAAGACTTTGAACTTTCCCGATTCTGATTATCTTTAAATCCTTTTTTGATCCAACATAAGAATGAAATATTATATAATAGCAGGCGAAGCTTCAGGGGATTTACATGGCAGCAACCTTGTAAAAGAAATTAAAAAACTGGATCCCAATGCTGACATCAGAGCCTGGGGCGGTGATAAAATGGAAGAGGCGGGAGTTAAACTGGCAAAGCATTACAGGGACCTCGCCTTTATGGGCTTTGCTGAGGTAGTAAAAAACCTTCCGGCTATTTTAAAAAACTTTTCATATTGTAAAAAAGATATTAGCTTCTTTAACCCTGATGTTGTAATTCTTATTGATTATCCCGGGTTTAATTTACGCATGGCAAAATGGACAAAGCAAAAAGGGTATAAAACCATTTACTACATTTCACCACAGGTGTGGGCGTGGAAAGAAAACCGCGTGAAAGGAATAAAAAAGAATGTTGATAAAATGATCGTCATTCTTCCCTTTGAAAAACGGTTTTATAAAAACAGGAATTATGAAGTTGAATATGTAGGCCATCCTTTGGTTGAGGTGATTGAAAATTTTAAAAAAGATCATCCTGATCTTCATTCATCAACTAATATTGTTGCGTTGCTGCCCGGCAGCCGTAAACAGGAAATTAAAGCAAAGCTTCCTATAATGCTGGAGGCCACAAAAAATTTTCCGGGCTTTACCTTTATTGTTGCCAAAGCCCCTTCCATTGAAGATTTATTTTATCAACCCTTTCTTGCTTCCTATAATAATGTAGAAGTTGTTGCAAACGAAACGTATTCTTTGCTTATGCAGGCAACCGCGGCGTTGGTTACTTCCGGAACCGCCACCCTGGAAACTGCTTTATTTGAAGTGCCGCAAATTATCTGTTATAAAACCAGCCGGGTTTCGTATGCAATTGCAAAAAAGCTTGTAAAGCTTTCATACATCTGTCTCGTTAACCTGATTATGAATAAAGAAGTTGTAACAGAATTGATACAGGATGAGCTTACGCCTGAAAATATTACGACTGAATTAAATGAAATTTTATTTGACCCGATACAAAGAGAAAAGATAGCTTTCGATTATTACCAGCTGAAAAAATTATTGTCAGAAGGAACCAATGCTTCGGCAAACGCAGCAAAAACTATCCATGAGTTTATCAGCAACTCCCGTTAATGTAATTCCTTTACCTGCGTTTAATCCTGCCAGTTATATTCTACCACAAAGCCTTTCCCTGGTAGTAGTCAAGAATTTTTGTTCTCAGTACAAAATCATACTTCGAAATAATTAAATTATTCTTTGACCTGTCAAGATTATTTTTTGCAATTAAATAATCAACAGAGGTTATGGCTCCTGAATTAAAACGTATTTCCGCAGAGCGAAAAGATTCGCCAAACGCGTCTACCTGGTCGAGCAAAATTTTATATTTATCTGAAGTGTTCGTAAGATTTACATACGCTTTCTCAATAGATTGTTGCAATTGAACTTTTGTATTTTGTTCAACTAACTGTGTATTCTTATAATCAATTTTGGCGAGCTTAACCTGGTTCCTCACCTGGTTCCTGTTAAACAAGGGAATGCGTAATCCCAAATTAATTGTTGTAAATAAATTGTTGCTTAACTGGCTGCCGTAAGTAATTTTTCTCGTATCAAAATTATCTTTTGTTGTAATAACAGGCACCTGCGTTCCATTAACAACAACATAATCTGTAGAAGGGGCCTGCGTGCTATTAAGAAAAATTGATTGGGATGCCGCACTCGAATAATTTGTATTGAGGTTTCCGCCTAAGGATAGCGTTGGAAATAATTCTCCCTGGATTGACCGGATATTTTTTTCGGCGCTTTGGGTACGAAAGTGTACCGATTTTATTTGAGCAAATTTTTGCAGCGCGGCGGTATATATTTGATCAGGCTGGGTATCGTAGGTGATGTTGAATGTTTCTTCCGGTAACCGCTCTACTTCCAAATCTTTGCTGTAAGGAATGTTCAAAAGCTGTACGAGATCAAGCTTTGCTGTTGCAACTGCTGCCTGGTTATCAGCAATTGTTAATTGGTCATTTGCCAACTGCCCTTTAAGATCATAAAATTGTGATGGCGGTATAGCCCCTGATTCATTTAAAATAGATAGCCTGCTAACTTGTGAATCTGTTACGGCTCTTTGCTCACGCGAAGTTTCCAGTATATCTTCTGAGCTTAATACCTGCAGGTAAGCCAATATAATATTGATGGTAAGATTATCTTTTGCCTGTTGCAATTCCATCTTCGATGCCTGGTATCCAAGGTTGTTACTTTTTATTTGATTTTGCAAAGAAAACCCGTTAGATAATAAAAGGTTGCTGCTGGCTCCATAGCTTGCGTAGTCAACATTTTGATTAACCGGCGCATTCGTGAAAGGGTCAATGCTTCTTCCCTGGTTAATACCATGATCGGCTGTGGCATTGAGATTGGGTAACATATTAGATCGGGATTGTCTGAGATTTATATCTGCTTTTTGCATTAGCAAGTCAGACTGGTTTACATCAATGTTATTGGCAATCCCGGTTTCTATGGCCTGCTTCAAACTTAATTTACTTTGCGCACTTACACACACTACACACAATACAAATACTACATTTAAAAAAAATAATTTCATCTTCGTTTATCTATTTACGTTAGTTATTTATAAAA
>JBEPVC010000231.1:0-4060 GCA_041691235.1 Chitinophagaceae bacterium | reverse complement strand
TTATAAAGAGTCAGTGCCATAATCAGGAAGCTTTTTTACGTTTTACTTCTAGGCTTGCTTTCAGTTGTTCCATCAAATCTTTTGTTTTACTATGAACAACTTTCATTTGTGGCATTTTAATTTCTTTGCCACTCGCTTTTGCTTTTATCATTTTAAGAAGTTCTGCATTGTAAGTGTCTTTATATTTTGAAATGTCAAACTTTGCGGTGAGCTGATCAATAAGCGTTATAGCCATTTTTAATTCCGCAGGTTTTACTTCTGTATTTTTTGGAAGAGCGAGATCATTTGGGTTTCTTATTTCTTCTTCAAATCTTATCCGGTTCAAAACAATTACATTTTTATCCGGGCGAAGGATAGCCAGGCTTTCTTTGCTTCTCATTACAAAAGTTGCAACGCCAACTTTTTTTGTTTTTATCAACGCTTCTTTCAACAACTCGTAAGGCCTTGTTCCTGATTTATCGGGTTCAAGATAATAAGGTGTTTCATAGTACAGGCTGCTTATTTCTTCTTCTTTTACAAAATCAGAAATTTCAATTGTTTTGGTTTTTTTTGCACTGGCAGCTTCAAAATCTTTATCGGTCAGCACTACATATTCATTATCGAGCTTATAGCCTTTGACAATATTTTCCCATGTCACTTCTTTCCCTGTCTTTTCATTAACACGCTTGAATTTTATATTGGAATGATCATGTTTGTCAAGCATATCAAGATCAAGATTACTTGATTGTGTTGCGCTGTATATTTTAACGGGAATGTTTACAAGCCCGAAACCGATTGCACCTGTCCATATTGGTCGCATAAAAATTTATTTTTGGTTTTAAAATATTTATAAGAAAGTATTGTGCCTTTTTTTACAGAGTCTTTACCAGCATAGGTTTGTAGTATACAAAGTTATTAAAAAAAGTCAGCGAGGAATATATTCCACACATAACCCGGACGTTAAATTTACGAAACGATTTAGATTTTTCGCAATGGTTCTTTTTTTCCTGTGGCAATCAACAGCACCGGAAGCAAAATAAGATTGGTAAGCGTAGCCGTTAGTAAGGTAATTGATGTTAGCCATCCAAGCGATTGCGTACCGCCAAATCCACTGAAGCAAAAAATTACAAAGCCCGCAATCAATACAAGCGAAGTATAAACGATACTTAGTCCCGTATGATTAATTGTTTCTGAAACAGTTTTTTTAATGTCAAAATTATTTGCAGGAAGCTCCTGTTTATAATTTACCAAAAATCGTATCGTAACATCAATTGCAATACCCAACGCTACGCTGAAAATTAGAACAGTAGAAGGTTTCAGGCGAACTCCGGTCCAACCCATAATGCCGGCAGTAACAATTAATGGAATAACGTTAGGAATAAGCGAACAAATTAAAATTCGTAAAGACTTAAATAAATATAACATGCATAACGCGATAAATAAAAATGCCCAGAGAAGACTTTGCTTGAGGCCGTTTATTATAAAAGTGCTGCCTTCCAAAAAAGTTATGGTGGCACCAGTAAGGGTAACTTTATATTTTGAAGAATCGAAAAGCTCATCAGATTTTTTTCTGAGGCCCTGTAAAAGCAAAGGAAGTTTTTTTGTTCCCACATCCACCATGTTAATACTTATCCTTGTGCTTTGTCTTGCTGTGTCTATAAAGCTTGTTAAAAGCTTTGATAAATTATTTTTACCGGAGCTATCATTATCAGGCTTCAGATATTCACCAACAAAAGCCGCGTCAAATGAATTGGGAAGTGAATAATTGGCAGAATCTCCTTCGTAAAATCCTTGCTTTACAAATTTAATTCCTTCAGCAATTGAAAGGGGCCGGGCCATTTCTTTTTGAGCGGTTATGTATGCAGAAAGAGAATCAATTTTTACAAGAACCGGTAAAACGCGTGAACCCACAAGCCCATATCTCTTCTTTGTATCAACTACTATTTCCAGTGGCATAACACCATTAAAATTTTTTTCAAAAAATTTCAGGTCAGTATAAATCTTATCAGTCTTTGGTAAATCATCAACAATAAAACCTTCTGTTTTTAATTTGAAAATTCCAAATAAAGAGAAAATAACGGCTATAACAGTGATTGCGTAGACGATATTTTTATGACTAAAAACCCACCGCTCAATTCTTAAAAGAAGTTGCGTGAAAAATTTTACATCCAAATAATTTAATTGCTTTTTATCCGGCACTTTCATAAAGCTTAAAATTCCGGGCAATAAAATAAAAGAGATAACGAAAATGAGCATTATACTTAAGCCTGCAACTTCTCCAAATTCTTTCAGGATAGCACTTTTGGTAAGAGCGAAAACAGCAAACCCGATGGCAGCGGTTACATTGCAAAACAAAGTAACGACTCCCATTTTGCTAACCATATCAATTAAAGATTGTTCTTTGATACCTGTTTTTTTATAAGTGGTATGGTATTTATTCAGAAAATAAATGCAATTAGGAATACCTATTACTACCACGAGAGGCGGAATCAATGCAGTTAAAAGTGTTATCTGGTAACCTAAAAGCTGAATTATTCCAATACTCCAGATTACTCCGATAATAACAACCAGCAGCGATAATAAAGTTGTCTGGATCGAGCGGAACATTAATAATAAAATAAAAGCAGAAAAAATAAGTGAACCAATAATAAACCATTTCATTTCCCTTGCTATCCTGTCTGCAACCTGTGTTCTTATAAGTGGCAAGCCGCTTAAATGTGTATCAATATTTGTTTTAGAAGAATATGAATTGGCTACATTAACAATGCTATCAATAACTTTTGTTCGTCCTTTTGAGTTGAGAATTTCTTTTTTAATTTTTACAGCAATTAAGTAGGCATTTGCTGAAGGATTGTAAAGAAGGGATTTATAAAATGGAAGTGAAAAAAATAATTGTTTGCTGCTGTCAAGTTGATCTTGTGAAGAAATGTTTGAAGAAAAAACCGGCGTTGCAATTAGTTTTTCGGTAGAAGTGTCTTTTAAAAGATTGACAGCATTGGCAACACTTAAAACATTTTCTACATAAGGAACTTTTTTAAGGTCATCATTTAATTTTTGATAAGCATTAAAATACTTTTTTTCAAAAAAATGACTTGTCTGAACGCCTATCACCAAAAGGTTTCCATCATCCCCAAATTTTTCTTTAAAGGATAAATAGTCTTTATATTTTGGATTGTCAGTTGGAATAGCTTTTGAAAATTCGTAGCTGAGCTTTACTTTGCTGGCAAAAAATGCCATAACAGTAGTAAACGCAAACAACAGAATTAAAAGAAGTAAACGATTTTGTAAAACAAATTTTGCAAGGCGCTTCCACATATTCGAATATTATTAAAACAGATGCGCAAAGAAACTAAAAAATATCTTAACTGGGATTTTAGGAATTGATAGCATTAATTAAGATTTTTTGCAGATACAAGAACAATTAAACAATTCATCAATTCTCCAAAGGAGTTTTTATGGACGATTTCTCCATTTCTTCACTAACAAAATCCATTAAACTTTTAATATTCTCAGGAGAGAAATCAAATGTAAGCCCTGCAGCTTTATATAGATCTGGTAAGGTTTTGGTGCCACCGAGGCTTAATGCCTTCATATAATTATCAAGTGCCTGCTCAGGATTTTTTTTGTATTGCATCCATAATCCTATTGCTCCTAATTGTGCAATGCCATATTCAATATAATAGAATGGTACTTCAAACAAATGCAATTGTTTTTGCCAGGCATTTTCTCTAAAATTTTCGAGCCCGCTGTAATCAATTACATCATCAGAAAAATCATTAAGAATTTCAATCCATTTTTTTGTTCTTTCTTCCAATGTATGATTTGGGTTTTCATAAATCCAATGTTGGAATTTATCTATGACAGCTATCCATGGAAAAATAGTGATCACTCTTTCAAGCTGATGTTCTTTCGCTCTTTTTAAATCTTCTTTATTATCAAAAAATACTTCCCAATAATCCATAGTGAAAAGCTCCATTGCCATGCTTGCAACTTCAGCAATTTCCATTGGGTATTCTTTAAATGCACTGAGCTCAAGATTGTGTGTAAGAAATGATTGAACGGCGTGGCCACCTTCATGCAA
>JBEPVC010000230.1:0-4088 GCA_041691235.1 Chitinophagaceae bacterium | reverse complement strand
TAAAATAAAAAAAGGATGATCAAGATCATCCTTTTAAAAATATTTTTTAAAATCAATGCTAATAAGTCTCTGCTTCCACCAATTTTTTCCGCGACGAATTTTTATATTTCTGAATATTTGAAGTTGAATCAACAAGTTCACAATCACCTTTTGTGAATCTTTGTGCACTCCAAACGTAATCAAGTTCCACAATATCTCCTGTTTCAAATCCCTGGTCAACAAGACAACTCCATGAGCAATCCCGGTTTAAGTCGCTCATAATTTTTGATGTAGCTTTTGGATAAGCTATCCATAGTTTACCCTCAGCATGTAGCGCAGGACAAACTTCCGAAAGGATTTTGTATAACTGCTTTGAATTTAATGCAAAGACAAGAGCAAAATCAATTTTACGGGTTTTTAAAAGCGGGGTGACATTTTTTGAGAATGAAAGCTTGGAAAACTGTTTTTCGATCGTAGAAGGGAGACCTTGAATTAACAGATTTTTTTCATCCTCTAATTGCAATTTTTCAAACAAGGTTTGAGACATAATGGGCGCAATATTTTAAGGTTAAAAAATGAGTCTAAAAAAACCACACTTCTGTGTATCATGGGGTTGGAAAATTGGATAGAACTGAAGTGCATAAAGACAAGTGCAAAATTACGGGAAATTTTTTATAAAATCGCAATAAAAAACCCTGCAAAAAAGGAAGGTTTAATTATTATGACATAAAATGTTGACCTATTTTGAATTAACGGGCTGATAATACTTCAGCGCTTCAGGCAAATAGCTTTTTATCTTGGCAATTCTTTTAGCATCAAGCGGGTGATCACTTAACATTTCGGGGGTTTGCGATTTATTCAAGCTTGCCATTCTTGTCCAGAAAGGTATTGCTTCTCTTGGATTGTAACCTGCCATTGCAGCGAATATAAGTCCGTAATGATCAGCTTCATATTCCTGGTTTCTTGAATTAGGTAATAAAACCCCAATTTGAGCACCTGGGGCATAAATACTTTTAAAAACATTATTAGCGGTACTGTTTCCCGAAGTAAAAATATCACCACCCAAGCCAATGCCCTGTGCAAGTAACGCCTGGCTCATCCTTTCCTGGCCATGATGGGCCACTGCATGGGTTATTTCATGTCCAAGTACAATAGCAAGCGCTGCTTCATTTTGGGTAACAGGTAACAGCCCTGTATACACAGCCACCTTTCCACCAGGCATACACCATGCATTCACTTCCTTGCTATCAATTAAGTTAAATTCCCAATTGTATCCTTCCAACTCGCTTGATTGGCCTTTATCTTTATAATATTTTGTTATAGCATTTGCAATGCGTGTTCCCACTCTTTTTACCATCTCAGCATCTTTGCTTGTACTGCTGCTAACAACATGATTTTGCGAAAGCACGGATTGATATTGCGTAACGGCTTCCTGCTGAAGGCTTGATTCCGAAACAAGTGAAAGTTGCTTACGACCTGTTATAGCATTCGTAGTGCATGCGCTAACAAAAAAAGCTAAGGAAATAATAAAGAGAAGGGACTTTTTCATGACAAAATATTTTTCTAAGATACAGGCAATAGATGTACCAAGTTTATAAATAGACTTGTGAATACAATTTAAAGTTGTATTTGTAGAAACAATAAAAATAAATGAAGTGAACAGAGAGGCTATAGTTCTTTCCTACGCATTTTTTTTCTATCCCGATATTTTAGAATCGGAACGCGGCTTTCATTTCCTTTAATAAGCCGGCTTATATTTTTTTGATGAGTCAATACTACTAATGCAGCAACTGCTACCGCAAATACCCGGTAGAAAACTTCTTTCTCATTATAAATCCATAATACACAAATAGGCAGCGCTATTCCGGCAAGAATTGAGCTTAACGAAACATACCTTGTTAAAAACAATACCAATAAAAAAACACCGACACAACTAACGGCAACTACAGGTTGTATTGCAAGCAACATTCCAAATAAAGTTGCTACACCTTTTCCGCCTCTGAACTGTGCCCATATCGGGTAAATATGACCTGCTACTGCAGCAAGGCCAAGTCCAATCATAAGATTTGTGCGTTCAAGTTCATTTGTTAGATAATAAGGAAGAAGATTATAGAGGGCTACTGCCAAAATTCCTTTAAGCATATCTCCTACCATTACAATTGTTCCAAACTTCGACCCAAGTACTCTAAATGTATTTGTGGCGCCCATATTACCACTTCCGTATTCCCGTATATCAATATCGAAGAAATACTTGCTTATTATTAGGGCAGTAGGAATTGAACCAATAAGATACGCTGTTATGATTAAAACGACTTCTTTCATAATTATGCTTCAATAGGGCAAGTGGACAAATATACCATTAAATTCATCTCTTATTCTTATAATTTTCTAAAAGATTATTGCTTTTCAAGGACTAATGCAATCCATCCATCTTTTTGCGCCCGCTGTTTTCTAAGAAAATTATTTTTAACAAAAAGAGAGTGAATTGTTTTTTCATCTTTCAATAAAAAGCCGCTTATTATTAGTAGTGAACCGGTTTGTAATAAAACTGAAAAAGCTACTGCATTTTCAGTGAGCACATTAAAATTAATATTGGCCAATATAATATTAACGAGTGAATAGGTGTTAATATTATCTTTTTTTTGTAAAACAATATGAGTGCAATGATTAATCTGAATATTCTCCATCGCGTTATTTAAACTCCATTCATCGTTATCTATTGCCAATATTGGTCTTGCGCCAAGCTTTTCGGCAAGAATGGCCAAAACCCCTGTTCCTGTTCCAAAATCAAGCACACTTTTATTTTTAAAATTTATTTCTTTCATCAATTGAATCATGAGGAACGTTGTAGCATGGTGGCCTGTTCCGAAACTCATTTTAGGAGTAATTATTATTTCATGCTTTACATTTGTTATTGGCTTATGAAAAGATGCTCTTATCGCTACAAAATTTTCTATGAATACCGGCTCAAATTCACTCTCCCATTTTGCATTCCAGTTCGTGTAGGGGATGATTGATTTTGTGAATGAAATATTTCTCTGCAGAAGTACGTCTTTTAATTTTTCTTCATTAAAATCTTGTTCTTTTATAAAAGCTGAAATAGAATTTTCATTTTGCTCGAACGCATAAAATTTTATCTCAGAAAGTTCTGCAATAATAATTTCAGATTGCTCTGCAGAATTTAAGGCTATTTCTATTTTAATATAATTGGTCACTAAAATTTTACTTTTTGTGAAGTACAATTGTCTCGACTTTGTCTTTTAGAATCAAGGTATTGTTATTAATTCTTAGAATTTTTAATGTATCAATATAACCTGATTCTCCTGCGCTTTCCCTGAATTCAGCCTCAAAGCCTTTTACAATTAAAGTGTCACCAATTATTTTATAATCTTCAGGAATTGGTGAATCATTCTCCACCGTGTAATCATTATTTGTAATTTTTATATAAGTATCAGAATTATCTTCAAAATACCACTTGCCTTGTATTAAGTCCTTTACATTATTTGAAGAATGACATCCAAATAGGCAAAATGAAAACATAAATATTTTGAGTTTCATATTATAAAAATATTGTTGACTATAAAAAATAAAGGCTCGCAAAAATGCAAGCCATCATATTAATTAGCATAAGAAAATTAATCTCGCGGATTTTGATTTTGTGCCGCTCGTGCTGATTGGTTTTGTTCAGGCTTAGGCATTAACACTTTACGGCTTAGCTTAAATTTTCCTGTTTTAGGATCAACACCAATAAGTTTTACTTTCACCTTATCGCCTTCATTTAAAACTCCCTCCATGTTTTCAAGTCGCTTCCACATAATTTCAGAAATATGAAGAAGTCCCTGCTTGCCTGGAAGGAATTCCACGAAAGCACCGAATTCTTTAATACCCTTTACAGTTCCTTCGTACACATCTCCCACTTCCGGAACCGCAACGATACTTTTTACCCATGCAACTGCCTGGTCAAGACTTTCTTTATTCGCCGAGAAGATGCTTACTTCGCCGGTTTTTCCTACTTCAGTTATATTAATTGTAGCACCGGTGGTTTTTTGAATTTCCTGAATGATTTTTCCCCCTGGCCCTATCACAGCTCCTATAAACTCTGAATCAAT
>JBEPVC010000229.1:0-4105 GCA_041691235.1 Chitinophagaceae bacterium | reverse complement strand
AAATGAGCCGTCATCTCAAACTTTACCTCTTCTACCAGGTATTTTGTAATTCCTCCTGCAGCTGCTACACCTGAAAAAAGAGCCACTATAGAACCACCGACAATTAAAATAAATGTTATTAGAAAGTACAGCAACATGAAAAAAAGTGTAATATAGAAAATTGCCAGCAGAACGTTTGGCAGGTACCATTTGCTCAGCCAATGTGCTGACTTTGACTGCCCCGCAGCTCTGGTTAAAGACAGAGCTGCTATTAAAGCGATACACAAAATTATGCGCCCGAACCAGTTAGCGGAGCCATCCTCATTGTACCAAAAGCCTACACACCAGCTTTTTACTTTTTCCCACACAGTTACATCATGGGCTTTGGGGTAATAGGTTTTTTTCATTTCAAGCTCCATTAAGGCGCCCGCGCCCTTTTGCTGAAGGTCATAATTGTAGCGGTCAACAGCGTTTTTTTCAGCGCTATCTATAGGGTAAGTGGTTCGTTGAGAACGAAGGTCAAGGAACAAAGAAACAGGAGTTAGCTTTTTCATTTTAAAAAGCATTACAGAATCCCAATTGTGAGCAGAAACTTCAAATTGGCTCCACGTTTTCCAACCCGCATAATCAAGCACCTTGTCAATACCATACGATATCGCTGCCCATAATAAAATCACTTTCATAAATTTCCATAGATGTAGACGACCATTCTTTTTTGGGTCAGAAACAGGAGCAGTCATGATATTTATATTAATTATTTACAAATTAAATATACAATTTCAGCAGGTGGAACATCTACATTGGCTGAAATTAAAAATACAAATCTCTTTGCTATACCGCACCACCTGTCCCGCTTTTACGGGAAGTAAAGCTTACGCACAAGGCCATGCTACCAAACTTGCGCTAACGAAACTTCTTATATACTTGAACCAAGTTGGTGAGAATGGAATACTGGTATATGGAAGTGATGAAGGTATTATTGAAGACCTTTCATTCAACCATATTCGTTTTGAATTAACTGATAGCAAACTAAATGATGTTGCAGGCGGCAATATTGATTTGCGGGGCGCTTCCATTCCAAAAACGCTTTTCAAAAGTGATATTCCGGGTTTGCTTATTCAATATGCAAAAGATGTACGCATTAATGATTTTGAATTAACCTGAACAACACAAAAAAGCCTTACTTTACAAATGGCATCACGGCAAATCATTTTGAGGGATTGCGCATATCAGAATTTAAAGGCAACGCATTACCCTTCAATAAAAATGCATTTAGAATTTATGCTGAAGATGGCAAGGGGGTTTATACGGATGATAAGAAAAATGTATTGATGAAGAATATCGAATAAATAATAAATGACCACCTGTTTAAAAATTTCCAAATACATTAGAACACTTTCGTACAATAAATAATCACTAATGAAATACATCTCATTATTAACTGCGATACTTGCATGTTCAACACTTACACCAGCGCAAAAAATAAAAAGCTTTGACGTTCAATCACCAAATAGCAACATACAATTGCATGTAAAAGCCGTCAATAAAATAATGTGGTCAGTAAAAGATAAAGACCAGCAGGTTATTGAACCTTCATCCATCTCGATGCAATTGCAAAACGAAGTGTTAGGTGATAACGCTATTATTATTTCTTCCAAAACAGAAAAAATAAACAATGTTATCCATGCAATTAATTACATTAAAGCAACTATTCCTGACGAATACAACCAGCTTATTTTAAATTGCAAAGGTGACTTTGGTTTGATGTTTAGAGTATATAACGATGCCGTCGCCTATCGTTTTTTTTCAAAGAAAAAAGACAGCATCATTGTAAAAAACGAAGAAGCCAATTTTAATTTTACCAATGATGATTCAGCCTTTATTCCAATTCAATGGGATTATCGTGACGGCAAAAATTTCAACTCTTCTTTTGAAGCATTGTATCATCATATAATGCTTTCGCAATTTCCAAAAGATTCACTGGCATTTCTTCCTTTAATGGTTGATTTGGGCAACAATAAAAAAGCAGTGGTTCTTGAAGCCGATCTTGAAGATTATCCCGGCATGTATCTTAATTTAAATGAAACGCAAAAAGGTTTCCAGGGTGTTTACGCGCCTTACCCGGCAAAAGAATATGTACATGGCCTTAATTACATACCAGCCGGAAGGGAGAATTACATTGCTGCAACAAATGGCACAAGAAATTTTCCGTGGCGTGTGGTTGTTATTGCTGAACAGGATAAAGATCTATTGAATAATGATATTGTTCAAAAGCTTGCATCGCCGCCACGGCTTGCAGACTATTCATGGGTAAAGCCCGGGCAGGTTGCATGGGATTGGTGGAATAACTGGAATGTTTCGCATGTTGATTTTAAAGCCGGCATCAACACTGATACCTATAAATATTATATTGATTTTGCCGCAGCCAATAAACTCTCTTACATAATTATTGATGAAGGCTGGTCTGATGACTGGAATCTTTTTAAAATTAAACCTGATAATTTCAACCTGCAGGAAATAATTGATTATGGCAAACAAAAAAATATCGGCGTAATTCTTTGGGCAACATGGTATGCGGTTTCGCAACAAATGGATACAGCATTTCCGCATTATGCAGCAATGGGCGTTAAAGGATTCAAGATAGATTTTTTTGACCGTGATGATAAGAAGGTAGTTAGTTCAACTTATGCAATTGCAAAAAAAGCAGCGGATAATAAATTGCTGGTTGATTTTCACGGCATGTATAAACCAACAGGCCTTCAACGCACCTATCCGAATGTAATAGGCTTTGAAGGTGTGAAAGGCCTGGAAAATTTTAAATGGGCAAATGAGGATCAGCCGCAATACACAACAAGTATTCCTTTCATTCGCATGTTAGCGGGCCCGATGGATTATACACCAGGTGCTATGCGCAATGCAACGCAATCGATATTCAGACCAGTTAATGATAACCCGATGGCGAAAGGCACACGTTGCAGCCAGCTTGCAGAGTACATAATTTTTTATGCGCCGTTACAGATGCTTTCAGATAATCCGACCACTTACATGAAAGAACAGGAGTGTACGGATTTTATTGCAAAAGTTCCCACAACATGGGATGAGACAATACCACTTGATGGCAAAGTTGGCGAGTATGTTTCGGTTGCAAGACGCAAAGGAAATGATTGGTTTATTGGCGCAATGAGTAATTGGAATGCACGTGAGCTAACACTGGATTTATCATTTTTACCTGCGGGAAATTATACAGCAGAAATATTTAAAGATGGTATAAATGCAAACCATGATGCAACCGATTATAAAAAAGAAATTATCAAAATAAACGCAGGTGATAAATTTAATATTCAGCTCGCACAAGGAGGAGGATGGGTTGCAAGAATAAATAAAACTCATTAGTACATCTTCTTACCACCCACCAGGCTTGATATCTATAGCTCAATTTTGGCTGAACTTTTTATATGAATGCCAAATCAGGAAATCAAATCATCATCCCATTCTTTAATAACAATTGTTTTAATGATGCCTTCAAGTATAAAGGGATCTTCTGTTACAAACTGTTCGGCCACGGACCTCGTTTTAAATATTGCCATATTTCCTCCCTTGTCTGCAAAAGGCCCAATACCAATCACATCCCCGCTATTAATATATTTATCGGCCACAATTTTATGCCTTGGATAAACCTCCATGATCTTTTCCATGGTTGCGCCGGAACCTTCTCCTATAACAACTGTTTTCATTTTTAGTTTATTAAATTATTTATTTAAATGTTGTCCGATATAAAATACAACTTATCGTTATCATGAAATTTATACTTTCTGCTCATAAATAAAAATACAAATCTCTTTGCTATAACGCACCACCTGTCCCGCTTTTACGGGAAGTAAAGCTTACGCACAATGCCATGCTACCAAACTTGCGCTAACAAAACTTCTTATATACCTGGACCAAGATGGGGGGTATTTTGAAAGATCCATATTATTCATTCTTTTTTCTCCGCAATACAATCGCAGCATTTGTTTGTAAATCAGCAGTAAAGCGAACCTCGTATCTTTTTTCACCATCATTCACAATCAGCAGGCCCGTGTTAGGTGGTATTGAGCCAAGGTTTTCGGCATACATCACCAGCTTT
>JBEPVC010000228.1:0-4117 GCA_041691235.1 Chitinophagaceae bacterium | reverse complement strand
CGCTTTTAAAACTTCGGGAAATTTTTCTTCACCGTTTATAAGCAATGTTACTTTGTTACCCGAGGTAAGAGGGCTACGAAGTTCTTTTTCCAGCATGGAAGCCAGCTCTCCGTAACCCTGCCATTCAGTATTATTTTCCGCCAGACTTTTTTTACGCGGTATGTGCAATTGCTTTTCAAGTGCATCAAGCAATTTTTTATTATGAGCAGATTTATGTTTGTACCTTTTTATTTTCCAGAAATTGATGCCGAAAACTAAATAGAAAACTATGCCTGCAACGGGTAGAAAAATGCTTACAAGAAGGTAGGCCATAGTTTTAGTGCTGCTTCTTGTATCATAAACAATGCGCAGGCAAACAATCAGCACAATAATGCAGTAGATAATAACAATAAGCAGCCACCCCATAATTTTTTATAACGGTTATTGGTATTTGAAAAAAATGCAGTTGAAGATAAGAACTAAAGTTTTAATAACAGAGGTAGCATCGTAATAGAATCGCCTGCACATAATTAAGAAAACAGCTATTATTCTCTTGGCTACAAATATTACAGGTAAGGGCACTTAACTGAAATATGTTATCCGTCACCTTATAACTAGCAGGCATAAACGCATTATTTCCAGCCTGGAGTATCAAAGTAGATTTCTTATCGTTTGATTAGTGCTTTACCGATAAAAATAAATAAAGCAGAAATCACCATAAACACTAACAATAGAACCGCAGCATTTATTAATGCTTTTGTAATTCCCAAACTGGTAACATCAACGAACGGGTATGGATAGAAACCGGAAAAGCTACCGCGGATTAATATAAACGCTAAATATAGCAGTGGATAACTAGCCCACTTTAATACCTGCGAATTTTTAATTGGTTTTGTTACCTCATATAAAAACCAAAAAAATATCACCAAAACGGGTATCACAGAATGAAGCAATTCATCAACAATTAACTGAAGCCCTTTAGGCTGCCAGACATGCCTTAGCACCACCTGGTAAACAAGCCCTACCATAGTTATGTATATCGTTATTGCAGTAAGAATTCCTGGCTTTGTAATGGGTGCATAATTTTTATTATTTGCAAACACGATAAACGTAAAATAAGCCGCCACTAAAGTGTTGGTTAAAATTGTAAAAAAACTAAAGAACCTAATCGTAGTTTCTGAAAAAGAAACAGTTCTGTTTTCAACCATTAAAACATATTGAGCTACTACCGCAAACCATCCAATGAGCGCAAATACCAGTGCTAAGTTCTTTTTCATAAAGACATGCTTCGAATAAATTTCATTGTGCCAACTTAAGATAAATTCTATTTTAATGCAAAGGATTTTTTTCGGCTGTTACACACGAGGCATTAATCATACGAAAGTCATTTTGTTAGTCTCCCATTCAAAAGGCATTTATATTTGTGAAATCTAATCGAGTCATTTTTCGAAGTTAGGTTTTGGTTAGGGTAGTTCTTAAGCCGTTCTACCCTTTTTTGTTGCTATAACAGTATGGCATGTACGCATTTTAAAAATGCCGGCAGAAACCAGGTTTTCATTGTTTATGCATTTTCCAGTGTTGCAATGTCAATTTTCTTCATTTGCATTAAGGCTTGCATGGCTTTTGGCTTAGACAATAGTGAGCCAATATTTGCAGGAATAATTTGCCACGAAAAACCAAACTTGTCTTTCAGCCAGCCGCACATACTTTCCTGTCCGCCATCTGCCGTTAATTTGTTCCAATAATTATCAATTTCTTCCTGCGTTTCACAGTCGACCACAAAAGAAATACCCTCTGTGGGTTTGTACATCGGGCCGCCGTTTAGCCCCATGAATTTTGTGTTGTTAATTTCAAACAACACAACCATAGGGTTTTCGCTTATAATTTTTCCATCTTTGAAAATCGAACAATAAAAGTCCGCAGCGGCTTTGGCTTGTCCGTCAAACCACATGCAGGAATAAATTTGTTTTGTCATTTGCATATTTTTTTATCTTTAAAGTTAGTGACCTTTTTTGTCAAACCAGGTTCAAATCAAAGTTTGTCCCGTACTTGTAAGTCTCCAGGCCAAAATGTGAATATACCCCCAACGCCTAATTTCGTTTGACCGTAATCGTTGTCAAAATTTTTTATTTAAGGTTGATGGTTTACTCTTAAGCCAAAGTACAACCCAAAGATTTCTATTGAAAATAATTATTCAGAGCATCCCAATAATGCTGTTCCCATCCAATAGATAAATGTTCTTTTAACCCTTCCGGAAACCCAATATGGTCAAATATTACGTGTGTTCCGGAACCTTCTGGCTTAAATTCAAATTTTGCAATCGAATAAATTCCGGCCGGCCAATCTACAACCCGCCATGCTTCAACAATTCGTTGATTGAGAACTAACTCCAGAATCCTGCCAATTATGTGCCCATCAAATAAAGAGAAAGCGCCACCAACTGCAGAATCAATATTAGCTGATTTATCAGTGAAATTATTAAAGGATTTTTTAGTACAAGCACTAAATTCTTTTGAGCTAAGCAAAGTTTCATAAAGCCGCTGCGGGTTTGCTTTAAAGTTAATCTCCTGGTGAATGGTTGTCTCTTTGGTTGAATCCTGCACCGGTTTGCCCATTGTTCCCGATTTAACCTGGGAAAAAGAAGATAATTGCGTGAAAAAAATGCAAACAATAAATAAAAAAACTGCAACGAACTTCTTATTAGCAAAATGCAACCTTTTGCGTAGGAACAATGTACTTTGTCTTATCTCTATTTTTTGTGCAATTGATGATTTCATAATTCTCTTATTTGAATTCTGCCGGAGCGATAAACAAATTTACGGTAAGGCCGTAATTCGTTATGGCATAAATATTGATTAATATTTACAAACTCAATATATATTTCTTTGGTTCTTATCGTGGTTTAAGCCTTGTTAATGTAAATTACCAAGGCTTTTTTATTCTACTATTATGCACTTTATAAATTGACGAATTTTTAATAAATTACAGCGTATTCATATAAGAATTGTTTTGGCCAGTTTCCGGGAATCATTGCCCCCGGGAACTTTTATAAGAACAGAAGATCTTAATAACCATAATATATTCTTTTAGAGTAAACCGGCAGGTTTCTTAGGCCGGAATATCCAAAACTAACTGCTTCTTTCATTGCATCCTACACCTTGTGAAAACCCGGAAGAGTTGTTTTGTATTTCCATATTCAGTTTTGTAAATTAAATTATGCCGCGGTTATTTATTATAGATGATGATAAAGATCTTCTTATAGTATTGAAAGCTATATTGACAAAAAAAAACTTTGATGTATTTACATTTACTGAATGGGAAGATGCAAACGAGGCACTGAAATCTGTCGAGCCGCAACTTATACTACTTGACATTTTTCTTTCCGGTATCGATGGACTTGATATTTGTAAAAAATTAAAATCCTTTTCTCATACAAGGCATATTCCTGTACTTATTTTTTCAGGTTACCTGGCATTTGCCGAGCGTGCGATACATGATTATGGCGCAGCAGATTTTATTGCCAAGCCCTTTGAGATAGATGATCTTATTAAAAAGATACATACCATTCTTTCAAAGAGTGAGCAATCGTCATAATCCTTGGCTACACAAGCCCAAAGTAAATCTCATTAAATATCTTTCATTATGGGGAATTGTTTACACAACTTCTTTAATAAAATGTGGATCATAACCTGAACCACCATACTAAAGTGCTTTATTTAAGCCCTATAAAATTTTGGCGCATTTTTTTATAATACCAGGTTTATATATTTTTAAACAATTTTACTTAATTCTAAATTTTTTTACAATGGGAAACTTATTATACATTATCGCAGTAGTTCTGGTAATCATCTGGGCAATCAGCTTCCTGGGTGGATTTTTTACGGGGGGTATTATTCATATCTTGCTGGTTATTGCGGTAATAGCAATTATAATTAATCTTATAAACGGAAGAAAGCCACTTTAACTTTTAAAAAATAAATTATGAAAAAAATATTCAAAAGACAGACTTACATTTTTCTTTTTCTTTTTATGATGTTGGGCATTACAAGATTAATTTCATTTGCCCAGGACAGCGCTGCAAGTTCTTCCAGCACTACTACAGCCACGACAACAACGGAACATCCGGCTGTAATTCCAA
>JBEPVC010000227.1:0-4123 GCA_041691235.1 Chitinophagaceae bacterium | reverse complement strand
TTCCTGTTCGTTTACAACAATGACCTTACAAATTTCCATGTAAATGCGCTATGAATTCCTTTCATGCTGTTAAAATTTATAGTAAAGTGAACTTGATAAATTTTACATTTTATGAAGAAGTAAATTCTCCTTGAACTTGTTTAATAGCAAAAGAATCAATACCAAGAGAGAAAAATCTTATCGCTATTTGAAAATTCTTTTTGTAAGTGGCTTAGTATTTGATTTAGCTATAAAAAATTGTTAACCTAAAATTTTTATTTATGAAAAAGATAAGCAGTCTTATTGTAGTTGGTATTTTATGTATTGTGCAGGCATGCAACAACAGCAGTGACAAAGATGCTGTGGATAAAGCAAATGATGCCAATGATAAAAAAGATACTACTGCAATGACGAGTGAGACCACGAAAGACACTATGGCTATGATGCCGGTAAACGATGATGTTGCAAAATTCGCCGTTAAGGCTGCTAACGCCGGAATGACGGAGGTTCAATTGGGTAAGATAGCTGAAGAGAAAGCGACATCCAAATCCATAAAAGATTTTGGTGCGATGATGGTGAAAGATCATACAAAGGCTGGTGATGAGTTAAAGACACTGTCATCTGAAAAAAATATTACATTGCCTGCAGCCGTAAGCGATGATATGCAAAAGCATATAGATGATTTAAGCAAGGAAACCGGTAAAGATTTTGACAAAGATTATGTAAATATGATGGTAGGCGACCATAAGGATGCAATTGATGCGTTTGAGGATATGGCAAAAAATTCAAAAGATTCAGCATTCAAGAATTTTGCGGTGAAAACTTTACCCACTTTGTACAAGCATCTCGGCACAGCGAAGGCAATACAAAAAAGCAACCATTTTTAATTGAGCGCGATTTAAATTTTTTAACCGAAGGATGCATTGAAATTGCATCCTTTTTTTTGTGGCTACATAAAAATGTAATTTAAGGATCCTCAATACATCGAGAAAGACAAAAGAAATAAAAACATTTTCATTTATTTTTATAGAAACATCAGAACCGTTGTTATGATTACTTTAAAAAGAACAAACCATGAAGACGAGAATTTCCAGGCGCTTGTAAGGGAATTAGATCTTGATTTAAAAAAACGCGACGGAGAGGAACATGCTTTTTATTCCCAATTCAATAAAATTGATGCGCTAAAACATACTGTTGTTGCTTACGAAAATGATGAGCCCGTCGGTTGCGGCGCTATCAAAAAAAATTCTCCCGGTGTTATGGAAGTAAAAAGAATGTATGTTCCGTTACACAAGCGCGGGAATGGCATTGCTTCACTAATTTTAAAAGAGCTGGAGGCCTGGTGCCGTGAGCTGAACTATAAGAAATGTATTTTAGAAACGGGTACAAAACAGCCCGAAGCAATTACGTTGTATAAAAAGAATGGCTATAAAATTATTCCAAACTTTGGCCAATACCTCAATGTTGAAAACAGCGTTTGCTTTGAAAAGCAACTGGCGGAATAAAAATTATGTGACCATTTTTTATCACTTAACCGGTACCGTTAGTCCTACTTTAATATTGCCACAAGTTTAATATTGCCACAAGTTTATTGCCCAATGCCTCCGCCCGAGCCATTTAATCTTTTGTTTTCCTCTTCTGAAGCGCCTTTTCTTTGCCTTGCTGCTTTTACAAGCTTATTTCCGAAGCGATAGGAGAAATTTATTTTTAATTGCTGGCTTTCAAAATTGCCACTGGCATCAAGATGGGCGCCGCCGTAATCACTTATCCCACGCCAGTGCAGCGTATTCAGCAGATCGGTAAAGCTTACTTTAATAGTCCCCGCACCTTTTAATACTTTTTGTTGCACACCCGCATCAAGCGACCCTATGGAACTGCTTTTGAAAGTGCCACCCCATACAGAAGGGGAATTGTAAAAACCTGAGAGCTCAAAAGTTGGCCCTTTCTTTACCGTGAAGCTCTGCTGCGTAAATATCGAATATGCATCTACGTTAGCATTTACTTTCTTACCAGGCCCGAAATCTGCTTTGTAAACAGAATGATAGCCGTTAAAAGTAACGAATGAATTCCACCATTTGGTTATAGTAACGGGTGCGCTAAAATTGATGCTAAAGATATTTTGTTGTGCAATATTCTTTTGTGTAATAAAGCTTTTGTTTTGAACGGTATCTATAATCTGCGCAAAAAAATCTCTTATATGGCTGTAGCTTATTGAAGTAACATACTTATACAAAAATGTATGCGACAGCTGGAAGCTATTGGTGTATTGCGGATTTAAAAATGCATTTCCTTTGCGATATGTCAATTCATCAAGCTTATTTTCAAAAGGATTTAAGTCCTGGTAGCCCGGGCGATCTATACGCCTGCTATAGCTCAGGTTAAAAGTATTTTTTTGATTGAGCGTATAGGTTATTGCGCCGCTTGGAAAAAAATTTGTGTAACTGCGCTTCACCGTATCATCAGCCTGTGGAATTGCACTTATTAAATCACCTTCGCTTTTTGTGTTTTCCATTCTAACACCTGCTTGTATTATTGTTTTCTTGTTTAATGGCCTGTTGTAATTTATATACAATGCTTTTACATTTTCATCATAATTAAATTTATTGCTGAGATTCATATCCTTAACGGGAACATCAGCCAGCACATCATAAAAGTCAAAAGTATTTTTTGTTTTTACATCAGTTATTTTTCCGCCAAAGCCGAGCTTGCCTTTGTAAAAGGGCTGTTCGTAATCAATCTTCGCGGTATAGATATCAATATTTGTAGGCGTATTGTTGGTATAAATTCTTTCATCCAATAAGGCATTGGTGTAGGGATCCCTGTAATCATTAGGCTGGTAACTGGTTCCGCGTCTTCTGAAATTTACTATGTCTGCGTCTATATCAAGTGTTCTTCCGGAGGTATCTGCATAATGATAATTTACATCATAATCTATATTGTTCCTGTTGCCCGGTACATCGTTGCTTGCATATAAAATTCTTGCAGGCATACCGGTACTGACAGGACTGATAACTGTGTTGCTAACGGTGTTGGTGCTATTGCTATTAAAATTTGCGGTAACCATTACGCCGATAATATTTTTAGAATTTATGGAATAATCAATACCGCCTTTTACATTGTTTGTTTTATTATTATTATAATTTATGCTGTGCTGGTCGTAGATGCTGTCACCCTGTATTCTATAGAGGTTGAAAACATTTCTTGACCTTCCGTAGTTGTTGCTATAATTACTGAAAATATTTATTTTTTTATTGCGGTAATTCAGGCTTACTGAATTATTATATTTTGGCGTGTGGCCAAACGCAACACCACTTGCTATATTTCCGTTTGCACCATAATTTTTATTCTTCTTTAGCCTGATGTTAATAATACCGGCATTACCTGCTGCGTCATATTTCGCAGATGGATTTGTTATCATTTCAATCGACTCTATGTCGGCAGAATTTACCGAACGAAGATAAGCCGCAAGGTCTGCACCTGCCATCTGCGTTGGCTTTCCGTCAATATAAATTTTAACGCCGTTTTTTCCCTGCATTGAAATATTATCATCTTTATCAGTAGTTACACCTGGGGATTTCTGCAGCAGTTCAAACGCATTGCTTCCTGTAGCATTAATACTATTCTCCACGTTGAAAATAGTTTTATCAGCCCTTACTTCTATCATTGGTTTTTTTGCCACAACAGTAACTGCTGAAAGAGAAGTGCTGCTATGCAATAGAATAAGCGCCGGCGCATTAAAATCCTGTCCTTCTGTAATAGTAAATTTTGGCGAAGCCTTTTTTATGAAGCCTACAGAGGTTGCTGAAATAAAATAACTGCCGGGGCTTACTGATAATATTTTAAAATCGCCATTGCTGTTTGTTACCGCAGTTTTCACGAGTGAAGAATCCTTTGCCTTCAAAAGGCTCACGGTTGCTGATGCCAACGGTTTATTATTATCTTCCGCAATTTTACCCGTAACCTGCGACGCATTTTGCGCGAAAGAAAAAACAGCTGAAAATAGTATTATAATTAGTACGGAAATTTTCCTCATAAATAATTTTTTGGTACGATGGATTAATGGAGCGCAAAAATATTTTTATTCCTGATTAAATCAAATAGGATATAGATGAGTTGAATTTTTTTAGGTTTGAGCGGTAAATCA
>JBEPVC010000226.1:0-4125 GCA_041691235.1 Chitinophagaceae bacterium | reverse complement strand
TCGTCTGCAGTCACGTCATCTGCATCATAGCCCAAATTAGCTAAAGCAGTTTTAATATTTTCAATATTAGTTCTGTCTGTGTACCAAACTACGGTTACAGTATGCTTTCTGTAGTCAGCTTTTACAGAAGAAATTCCATCTTCGTGTATTAGCCTGTTTTCAATTCTGGCTTTACAGGCCTCGCACTGTACTCCTGGCGTTTGAATTACCACCTTTTGAACGGACTTTTGTTGTGCGAATGCGGTAAATGAAAGTGAGGATAATAATATTGCACTAAGTATCAGGGACTTCATAGAAAATATTTATGCAAATAGAAAATAATTAAACGAAGTTATGAATTTACCTTCCAGTTTGAAGGATCAGCACGCCAGTTTAACAAGGAATTTTGGTCTTCTTTTGAAACAATATTCTTTTCAATGGCAAGTTCTATTAGTGAATCATAATCCGTTAACGAAAGGCAGTCGACCTTCGCAGTCTCAAACGCATCTTTTGCCTGTTTAAATCCATAATTAAAAATCGAAACCATCCCTGTTACGTCTAATCCGGCGTTTCTTAAAACTTCGGCGACCTGAAGGCTACTTTTGCCTGTGGAAATAAGATCTTCTATAATAATTACATTTTTTCCTTCTTCATAATACCCTTCTATCTGGTTTCCCAATCCATGTTCTTTAGGCTTGGGCCGAACATATATGTACGGAAGCTTTAACTGATCAGCAGCCATTGCACCCCAGGGAATACCGGCTGTGGCTACGCCAGCTAACATATCAGTATCAGGGTAAGATTGGAAAATCACACTACACATTTCTGACTTGATGAAGTCTCTGATAAAAGGGTAAGAAAGGATCTTTCGATTATCACAGTAAATCGGGCACTTCCACCCGCTCGCCCATGTGAAAGGTTTATTTACACTTAATTTAATTGCTTTAATTTGTAAAAGCTTTTCGGCAATTGCCGTTTTATTATCCATGCTGCGAAGATAATGAACACATATATATGAGCTGTATAACGATTTATTTTGGTGATAAGCCGGTTTTTCTATGCGACAAATTAAATCCTGAAATTGATGAAATAAGGCATCACCCTGATGCAGTTTTTATTGACGAGCTATCAAGCGCAGCAATAAAATCTTTACTACGCGAAATTGACAAAGCAGAATTTCACGCAGGAATTATTCTTCACAATGATCTGCAAAAATTAAAAAAAGAATTCTTTAAACATTTTAAACTTGTAAAAACGGGAGGAGGACTTGTAAAAAATAAAGACGGTGAAATATTATTGATTTTTAGAAGAGGGAAATGGGATCTTCCCAAAGGAAAGCTTGATGATAATGAAACTTTGTTAGAATGTGCTCTACGTGAAGTAAAAGAAGAAACCGGGTTAAAAAAAATAAAGCCCGGAAAAGAGATTGAAATTACTTATCACACTTATGTTGAGTTTGGAAAGCACATTCTAAAAGAATCACATTGGTTTTTAATGACAGCAAAAGAAAATGAACCTTTCATTCCTCAGACAGAAGAAGATATAACGGATATAAGATGGGTAAAAAAAGATGATTTGGTTAAATACTTTGATAACACTTTCTCTACTATAAGAACTGTACTGAAAAATGCATAACAGAACTATTAAGCCTGTTCTATTTTCATTTTAGGATTAATCATTTTATTAGCTGGAATAATTGCGACGGTTAGTCTGCTTATACACACCAACTTTTCTCCGTCATCAAAAATTTTTATATCCCAAACATGTATATTTTTTCCTAAGTGCAAAGGAGTACACTTTGCTGTTACTATTCCATCGGTTACGCTTTTAATATGATTGGCATTTATATCCAGTCCAACGCAATAAAATTTCTGTTGATCTATAACCAATGCTGATGCAACGCTTCCTACTGTTTCAGCAAGTGCGCATGAGGCGCCCCCATGCAATACTCCATAAGGTTGTTTTGTTCGATCATTTACCGGCATTGACATTTTTATAAAATCATCGCCTATCTCGGTATATTTCATTCCCAAAAAATCCGGCAAATAATTTTTACCGAAATCTCTTATCTTATCAAGCGTTATAGTTTTATCAAACCAGATTGACATTTTATTTAATTGCATTTTTTACTACTTCAGGCAAAAATTTAGAAACATTTCCTCCATTGCGGATTACATCACGGACAAGCGTACTCGCAACAGATGTAAATTCAGGAAGACAGGTCAAAAAAATTGTTTCTACTTTTTCAAGGCTTCTGTTCATATCAGCAATTGCTTTTTCATATTCAAAATCATTAACGTAACGTATTCCTCTTAAAATGAAATTAGCGCCAATAACTTTACAACAATTAACCGTTAACCCGTCATAAGCAAGCGCTGAAATTTTTGATTCATTTTTATAAATTTCTTTTAGCCAGTTTAACCTTTGCTCTTCAGAAAACATGGCGGTTTTATTGCTGTTTCGTCCTATGCCTATTACGAGCTTATCGAAAAGTGGAAGAGCCCGGTTAATAATATCTGTGTGCCCTAGTGTTACCGGATCAAATGTGCCGGGAAATAAACAAATTCTATCCATGATAAAATTTAATTTGTGCCGAATGTATAATAAATAATCTAATTAAAATTCTGCTTGTTGCTTAGTAAATAAAGCACCGCCATTCTAACGGCTACGCCGTTTTCAACCTGCTGCAGTATGATAGACTGTTTAGAATCTGCAACATCGCTATCTATTTCTACTCCCCTGTTTATTGGGCCCGGATGCAAAATCACAATTTCTTTATTAATGCTTTCAAGTAATTTTTTACTAACGCCATAAGCAAGATTGTATTCACGCAAGGAAGAAAATAAAACCTGGTTTTGTCTTTCAAGCTGAATTCGAAGTACATTAGCAACATCACACCATTGCAAAGCTTTTTTAAGGTTGTACTCGACCTGTATATCAAATGCTTTATTAATGTACTTTGGAATTAGTGTTGGCGGGCCTGCAACCATTACTTCAGCTCCTGATTTTTTAAGTAAATAAATATTACTCAAAGCGACTCTCGAGTGCATAATATCTCCAATCAATACAATTTTTTTGCCTTTAAGTGGCCCACATTTTTCCATTATTGAAAATGCATCTAGTAATGCCTGGGTAGGATGTTCATTAATGCCATCGCCCGCATTAATAATTGCAGCTGGAATATGCTTTGCTAAAAAGTGCGGTGCTCCGCTGGCACTATGCCTCATTACAACCATATCAACTTTCATTGATAAAATATTGTTCACGGTATCCAATAACGTTTCTCCCTTAGAAACAGATGAATTCGACGACGAAAAATTTAATGTATCTGCACTCAATCTTTTTTCCGCCAGTTCAAATGATATCCTCGTTCGTGTTGAATTTTCATAAAACAAGTTCACAATTGTTGTATCACGAAGTGAAGGCACTTTTTTTATTGGCCGCTGTAATACTTCTTTAAACTGTTTGGCTGTCGAAAGAATAAGTTCAATATCCCGGAGTTGTAAATCTTTAATGCCCAGAAGATGTTTGGTAGAAAGTTGCATTAAAGGTCAAAGCTAACTGAAAAAAACTAATTTGAAAAAGAGATTAAAAAAACTGCTTATTTTCTTATTCCAAAATTTTAATACAAAATAACTTCCTGCTTATCCCATTCCACTTTTACTTTTTGCGAAATAATTGAATCAATTGATTTACCACAATAATCTGGTTGAATAGGCAATTGCCTGCTAAACCTTCGATTGATAAGCACACACAATTCCACCTTCCGTGGTCGTCCAAAAGCTAATAAAGCGTCTAAGGCTGCACGTATGGTTCTGCCGGTGTATAACACATCATCAATAAGAATTACGTTTTTATCTTCAATGGAAAAGGAAATATCGGTTTGGTTGGGATGATGAAGCTCTTTGCGAATATCGTCCCTGTAAAAAGTTATATCCATCTTTCCATAATGAATTGCTTTGCCTGGATTAATTTTTTTAAGCTGCTCAAAAATTTTATCGGATAAAAAAATTCCACGTGGTTGAATACCTATTAAAACAACAGAAGACAGATCAGAAAAATTTTCAATTAGCTGGTAAGCTAAACGCTCAATTGTAATTTGAAGTTGATATTTATCAAGAATTGTTTTCATCTCTACTTCAAAAA
>JBEPVC010000225.1:0-4131 GCA_041691235.1 Chitinophagaceae bacterium | reverse complement strand
CCATTTATATGGGCTAACAAACGACTTATTGAATTCAAGCAATCAATATTAATTAATGAGAACTATGTTGAATATGCTGCCAAACACGGAGGTACCGGTGTTAGTAAAGGTTTGCCGCCAAAATCTGCGCTCTTTGTTCCGATGATTGTTGGAGATGTGGTAAGAGGTTCTGTAAGTCTTCAAAACGTTGAAAAAGAAAATGCCTTTAGCGAAAATGATTTACGATTACTTACTACACTTACCAATAGCATGAGCGTTGCATTGGAAAATGCGCGATTGTTTGATGAAACAACACATCTTCTTGCGGATGCAAAACAAAGAGCAAGTGAGTTAGCTACGGTAAATAGTATTAGTAAAGCGCTTGCGGCTCAATTAAACCCTGATGAATTAATTCAGCTGGTAGGCGATCAAATGAAAGATTTGTTTAAAGCAAATATTGTTTATCTCGCTTTATTAAATAAAAAAACAAGAATTATAGATTTCGCTTATCAATATGGCGAAGTAATGCCTTCAAGAAAAATTGGTGAAGGGCTTACTTCTAAAATTATTTTATCAGGCGAGCCACTTTTTATTAATGCAGATATAACAGGAAAAGCGGAGGCATTGGGTATTCAGCAAATGGGTATGCCTGCTGCATCTTATTTAGGCGTGCCCATTCCGGTGGGGGATGAAATTATCGGCGTGCTTAGTGTGCAAAGCACCGAGCGTGAAAACCGTTTTAACGAAAATGATCTGCGGTTGCTTACAACCATTGCGTCATCTGTAGGCGTTGCTTTAAAAAATGCACAGTTGTTTGAAGATGTGGAGCAGGCAAAAAAAGAAGCAGAGCTTTCAAGCAAAACTGCTGAAAAAGCCAATGAAGCAAAAAGTGCGTTTCTTTCTACCGTTAGTCATGAATTAAGAACACCACTAACTTCTGTATTAGGCTTTGCCAAAATAATTAAGAAGCGGCTGGAAGAAAAAGTTTTCCCGGCATTGGGCAAAACAGATGCTAAAACTGAAAAAACTGTTGACCAGATTTCAGAAAATTTAAAAGTGGTGATCTCTGAAGGTGAGAGACTAACGCACCTGATAAACGATGTTTTGGATCTTGCAAAAATTGAAGCCGGAAAAATGGAATGGAACCAGGAGAGCGTATCTCTTCCGGAAGTAGTTGAAAGAGCCATTGCTGCCACTACTTCGCTGTTTGATCAAAAAGATATCAAGCTTGTAAAACGAATTGACACAGATATTCCTAACATTATAGGAGATACAGATAAACTTATACAGGTTGTCATTAATCTTTTTTCTAATGCTGTTAAATTTACAAATTCAGGCGCTGTTACCTGCAGCTTATCGCATACCAAAGAAGAAGTAATTGTTACCATCGCTGATACCGGTATTGGCATAGCTAAACAAGATTTTGCTGCAGTGTTTGAGCAATTTAAACAGGTTGGCGGCGATACACTAACGGACAAGCCTAAAGGCACAGGATTGGGATTACCTATTTGCAAAGAAATAATTGAGCATCATGGCGGCCGCATCTGGCTTGAAAGCGAGCCAGGCAAAGGAAGCATATTTTCTTTTGCGTTGCCGCTTGTTCCATCTTCGCCAAAAATTAAAGAAACGCCAATTCATTTATCTGAATTGATGAAGCAATTGAAAGAACAAATGGTTTTTTCAAAATTAAAAATGGGTGAAAAGGACGCAACCATACTTGTGGTAGATGATGATGATTCCATAAGATCATTATTGCACCAGGAGTTGAGCGATGCCGGGTATATTATTGAAGAAGCCAGAGATGGAAAACAGGCGCTTGAAAGTATTCGCAAAAACCGTCCTGATCTTATTATTCTTGATGTAATGATGCCGGAAATAAATGGCTTTGATGTGGCTGCCATTTTGAAAAACGATCCGCAAACAATGGATATACCTATCATTATATTATCCATTGTGCAGGATAAAGCGAGAGGTTTTCGAATAGGCGTTGACCGTTATCTTACCAAGCCGATAGATACCGTAAAATTATTTGAAGAAGTTGGCAATCTGTTGGAGCAGGGTAAGTCTAAGAAAAAGGTAATGGTAGTTGATGAAGACAGCTCTGCAGTGCGTTCATTAACCGAGGTATTGCAAACGAAAGGATATATTGTTGTGGAATCAGATGGAAAGGAATTGGTTGAAAAAGCAATTTCAACACAGCCTGATATTATTATTTTGAACTCGCTTTTATCTGACAAAAACGAAATTGTTCAATCCTTGCGTTTCGAAAAAGGATTGGAGAATGTATTGTTTTTAATATATCAGTAAACCGGGCTATATTTTATTTATTGGGCTAAAGCCCTTTTAGATGTGGCTTTCATAGCCCCCAACTTAAGGTCGGGGTATTAAATTAAAACCGGCAACAAGCGGGCTTTAGCCAAATTAAACAAACAGTAGCATTAAATAATATAAAAAATAAAACTAAAAGAAGTAATGGAACAGAAAATTTTAATCGTAGATGATGAGCCTCATATAAGAATGTTGATTGAGCAAACTTTAGAGGAGCTGGAAGATGACGGTGTCGAATTTTTTACAGCAGAAAATGGAGAAATCGCTTTTGAGATTATTCAAAAAGAAAATCCGCAATTGGTCTTCCTGGATGTAATGATGCCAAAAATGAATGGAATGGAAGTATGCAGGAAAGTAAAAAAAGAACTCGGCCTCAATAATGTCTTTATTGTTTTGCTAACCGCGAAAGGGCAGGAATTAGATCGGCAAAAAGGCCAGGAAGTTGGCGCGGATATTTACATGACCAAGCCATTTGATCCGGAAGCAATTCTTAGCAAAGCAAGGGAAGTATTGAATTTGAAATGACCTGCATACTCCTACAAAAAAATTTCATTTTCAAAACATGGCAAGGGTTAACCTGAAAAATATCATCTCAAAAAAAAATGGCACTGATGTATTGGTGCTTTCATTTATTGAACAAATGAAAGCGCATATAACCATTACAGATGAGCAGAATAATTATTTATGCGGTAACACGCAGGTCTTAGCTCAGTTCGAACATTACATAAAATTAGGTGAAGAAATTCTCGGCTGGGTTAAGGGAGATGAAAAAGCAATTCATATAGCATCTCTTCTCACTTTATTGGCGCAAAAGGAATTTGAAAGAAAAAACCTCGGCAGCGAAGTATTGGTTTTATACCAGGAAGTAAATATGGTTTTCAATTTCTCCGATAAGCTGGCGCAGGCGATCGGGCCGGTAGCCATTGCTCAGATAGCCGTGGAAGAAGCAATGCGTTTAATCCACTCCGTTAGTGGCGTTGTGGTATTGTGGGACGAAAACAGTAAGCAACTGCAAATTCCTGCAAAGTCAGGGAAAGATTTGTTTAATGAAAGAAGCCTGGAAATACATGCAGATGATTTACTTAAAATTGGCCTTAGTGGCCAATCAGAAATACTGAGCGATCTAACTACTTTAAAAGAATCCGGGATCATCGATCCGAAAGTTCAATCAATTGTTTACGCGGCATTAAAAGTAAAGCACCGTGTTATGGGCGCCATTATACTTGCCGGTGATAAAGAATTACAATATGCTGCTTCGGACCTTAAATTTCTTACAACGCTTGCATTGCAATC
The DNA here is from genome assembly GCA_041691235.1 of Chitinophagaceae bacterium. Classification (GTDB taxonomy): domain Bacteria; phylum Bacteroidota; class Bacteroidia; order Chitinophagales; family Chitinophagaceae; genus Ginsengibacter. The sequence continues at coordinate 531 of JBEPVC010000225.1, read as the reverse complement.
ATCATCTGCCATTGAAAGCGCTTTGCTATATGAAAAAAATATTCGCGAAGCTCATGAAAGAGAAGAAGCCATGCGGCGTATTTATGAAGTAACTGCGAAGTTTGTTCCTTACGAATTTATTGGCTCGCTTGGCCACAAAGTAATAACTGATGTTAAGCTTGGTGACCTTGTTGAAAAAGTAGTAACGGTTCTTTTTACCGATATAAGAGATTATACTTCTTTATCCGAGCAAATGACGCCGGAAGAAAATTTTCAATTTGTAAATTCTTACAATGAAATCATGGGGCCCGTTATTCGTAACCATAATGGTTTTGTAAACCAGTATTTGGGAGATTCTATAATGGCGCTGTTTACCGGGAGTGCAGAAGATACTTTGCATGCGGCTATTGAAATGCAACAAAGCATTGAGGATTTCAATAATAAAAGAATACAAAAGAAATTGCCTGCAATAAAAATGGGAGTGGGTATGCATACCGGCCCTTTAATAATGGGCATTACGGGAGATAAAGACCGGCTTGATGCAACGACTAT
>JBEPVC010000224.1:0-4164 GCA_041691235.1 Chitinophagaceae bacterium | reverse complement strand
ATATAAAATGCGAAGTCTTCAAGAAGAAAAAGTAAACTCCAATATAAAACAGGATTAAAAGAAAAATCTACAAAATGAAACCGGAAGAAAGAAATAAGAATGACGACATATACTGCTCTGAAGAGAAGATCTATTCCGCCGTTGAGAAGGCATAGATAAATATTAATAAGCGTATCTTTTGCAGAATAATATTTCTTCAGATGGATATGACTTAAAACCATCTCAACACCTATTACTATAAGATATAAAGGTGTCGTTATTAATATAAGTAATTGTTCTTTCAAATAGCTTTATCTAAAAAAATTACACTGCCATAATTTCTTTTTCTTTTGCTTCAAGGTGCTTATCAATAACAGAAATATAGTTATTTGTGATCTCCTGCATATCACTTTCGCCGTCCTTTGCAGCATCCTCACTAAGGCCGTCTTTTTGCAGCTTCTTAATTTGCTCAATGGCATCGCGTCGAATATTGCGAACAGCTATCTTTGCATGTTCTCCTTCAGCGTTACTTCTTTTTACAAGCTCCTTTCTTCTTTCTTCTGTAAGCGGCGGCAAAAACAATCTTATTATGTTTCCATCATTTTGTGGATTAATACCAATATTTGCAGCTATAATTGCACGTTCTATCGGCTGAAGCATATTTTTTTCCCAGGGTTGAATCGTTAGCGTTCTCGCATCTGTAACACTTAAGTTCCCCACCTGGCCAATAGGAGTAGGATTGCCATAATAATCAACTACAATACCATCAAGCATATTCGGAGTTGCTTTCCCTGCCCGAATTTTTACAAGCTCTGCTTCAAAATGACCAATTGCTTTTTTCATAGAGTTGGTTCCATCATCCAGAATACCGGCTAAATCGTCTGCCATCTTATACTTAGTTTATATAAAATAATTAATCCTTAAGAAAGGATACTTTAAAAAACGTCCAAAATTAGTAAAATCAGGTCGATAAAAAAGTTAATACAATTTAATCCTGTTCAACTGTTTCACCTGCAAGGGTAAGTATTTTGTGAGACTTGATAATTGTTTCATTGCTGTCTTCGGTGACAAAAGAAATTGTTCTCGCTTTATAACGACTGTAATAAACAAGGCCAACCAATACCGCTGAAGTTGCCGTGAGGGCGAAAATCACCATATTGGTTCCTGTAAAGCGAAGAAAGTAAGCCATGACTATAAACATAATATTTACACCGGAGCAAGTGAGTGCAATCGCTTTATGACTAAATCCGAGATCAAGTAAGAGATGATGAATATGATTTCTGTCAGGACTAAAAGGTGATCTGCGCGTTATAATGCGCAAACTCACCACACGTAGCGTATCAAAAAGTGGAACAATTAATATTGCGAAACCAATCGCGGGAGCCGATTGCAGCAGAAATCCATAAGAAGGATCGCCTGCAATGGCAATAAATTTTATTACAAATACAGAGTTTAAAAGTCCTATTAACAGCGATCCTGTATCTCCCATAAAAATCTTTGCCGGAGAAAAATTATATATTAAAAATGCAATAAGACTACCTGCAAGCGAAAAGGCCATTACAGAATACATCAGTTGGGATGTGAACAGGAAATAAGTTCCAAAAACAAGCGAGGTTATTAATCCGAGACATCCCGCAAGTCCATCAACTCCATCTATCAGGTTAAAAGAATTTGTGATTACAACTATTGTAAAAAGCGTAAGTAAAATGCTCGCAGTGTGTGGAATTTCGTGCAAACCAAGAAATCCATGCATATCGCTTATTTGTACGCCTCCAAACTTAATAATAATACCAGCCGCAAATAATTGGCCTATAAATTTTTTAGTGGCAGAAAGAATCAGAATATCATCTTTTATTCCCAGAAAAAAAATAACCATAATAGCTGCCATGAAATATTGAAGAACTGTTGACATGGAAGGTGGAACACCCATAAGAGTGGCCACTATAAACCCCGCAAAAATTCCGAGTCCACCTAAGGTAGGTGTTACGGCTTTATGAACCTTTCTTTCATCAGGCTCATCAAAAAGTTTTTTATCCTTGGCAACCTCAATTATTACGGGTATTGAAAAAAACGTAATTAAAAACGCTAATCCCCCGCTCAGTAAAATATTATCCATGCCTCAATATTATGAATAAGTCAATTCCGTACAAAAGTATAATTAAGTTTGAAGTAAAACTATATTATTGAAAAACTAAATACTTAATTATTAGTACCAGATTTTATGTAAAAAAATAGGGTTTTAAAATTATTATTCTCTTGTATTCTCAAACCTTTGCTCCGTTTCTAAAAAGCATTCAAACTAAATAACGTTAAGTATGCCTACTTATTTCATTATCACGTTTAGAAAAATAACGAAATCTAGTCGATTATTTTTTCATCTACTGAACCTGCAACCACTGCAGCACTCATTTTTTTAATAGGATTTTTCCGATTTTCCTCATACTCTTTTTGGTTATTCAACACGTCGATACAACAAAAAACTGCTGATCTAAAGGATGACGCGTCTGCTTTGTCCTTCCCTGCAATATCAAAAGCCGTTCCATGATCCGGACTTGTGCGAATCCCAGGCAAACCTGCTGTAAAGTTTACTCCTTCTCCAAATGCAAGCGACTTAAAAGGAATAAGGCCCTGATCATGATACATGGCCAGCACCACATCAAACCTATTATAAAGTCCCCTTGCAAAAAACGCATCGGCACTAAATGGTCCCATAACTAACATGTTATTTTGCTTAGCTTCTTTTATTGCTGGTTTTATTATTTCTTCCTCTTCGGAACCTATGAGCCCTTCATCCCCGGCATGCGGATTCAAAGCCAGTACGGCAATTTTTGGCTTTTCGATATTAAAATCTTTTTTTAGTGAAGCATTGAGGATCGAAAGCTTGCTTACGATATTTTCTTTAGTGATATTAGCCGCAACATCTTTGACAGGGATATGTTCTGTAACCAGCCCCACTTTTAAATTTTCAGATGTAAGCAACATAACCACATCTTTAACGCCAAAAAAATCCTTTAAAAAGGGAGTGTGCCCCGTGTAAGAAAAATCAATACCCTGGATATTTTTTTTGTGAAGAGGCGCTGTAACCAGCGCATGAATTTTACCATCTTTTAAAGCCTGTGTACCCGCTTGTAGACTTTTTACCGCATACTTTCCGCCGTCATCATTTAATGCTCCCGGAGTAATAACAACCTCTTCTTCCCAACAATTAAATACGTTTATCTGCCTCGCATTTATTTTATTCAATTCTTTAATGCTCGCAAAATTAAAATTAAGGTCTGCTATACTTTTCCTGTAAAAATTGATAAGCTTGTTACTGGCAAAAATTACAGGCGTACAAAAGTCAAGAATGCGAAGGTCTGAAAGCGTTTTTAATATTAATTCAGTACCAATACCGTTAATGTCTCCACAGGTAAATCCAATTACTGGCCTATTTTCTGATGAATAATTATTCAAATTGGTAAGATTAAATGATGGTTGCAAGTTATGGAATTAAAATTTGCAGGCAATATTTAGCCGATATTCCCATTAATAAATTTCAATATTCAGACAATTTTCTTCGCTAAAACTTATTGCCCACATAGTTTTCTACCGGCATCCTGTTAGAAATGCTTCGGGCAAGCGTCATTTCATCTGCATACTCCAATTCGCCCCCAAAGGCAATACCTCTTGCGATCGTTGTTATTTTTAAAGGTTGCTCTTTCAACTTTTTGCTAATGTAAAAAATGGTTGTATCGCCTTGTATATTCGGGCTTAATGCAAAAATAAGTTCATCGGGCATTTCTGCGCCAACCCGTTTTATAAGCGAATCGATTTGTAATTGATCAGGCCCTATACCATCAAGCGGTGAAATAATTCCACCCAACACGTGGTACAGCCCATTGTATTGTTGGGTACTTTCTATGGCAATCACATCTCTTATGTTCTCAACCACGCAAATCATATGTCGTTTACGGGCGCGATCGTCGCAAATATTGCACAATTGCTTATCAGAAATGTTATGACATCGGTTGCAAAAATTAATTTCTTCCCGCATTTTCAAAATCGCTTCGCTAAAATTTTTTACATCTGCTGTATCTTTCTTTAATAAATGAAGCACTAATCTTAACGCAGTTTTTTTGCCAATGCCAGGTAATTTTGCAAATTCATTCACGGCATTTTCCAAAAGTGTAGAAGAAAAAATCATTT
>JBEPVC010000223.1:0-4170 GCA_041691235.1 Chitinophagaceae bacterium | reverse complement strand
TGGGTTGGTTTTTGTTACATTGAAGCATGGGAACATGAAAAATTTGTAGCAAACAGCGGCCTCATTGTATCACCCGTTTTCAGAAAAACAGGTATTGCAAAAAGTATTAAAAGAAAAATTTTCGCGCTCTCACGTGAAAAATATCCGAAAGCAAAAATCTTCGGTCTTACTACCGGGCTTGCTGTAATGAAAATAAACAGTGACCTGGGCTATGAGCCGGTAACCTATTCAGAGCTTACCGATGATGAGAACTTTTGGGCAGGCTGCAAAAGTTGTGTCAATTACGATATACTCATGAGTAAGGAAAGAAAAAATTGCATGTGTACTGCTATGCTTTATGATCCTAAAGATCATTATGAGCCGGAAGAAACAGCAATAGATTTCAAGAAGAAATCAAAAATATACGAAAGATTTATGCGGTTGAAACAAAACAAGCTTCTTAAATTTTTAAAAAGAATGAAAGGAGATAAGCAGAAATCTTTTTTTAATATTTTATTCAACCTGTAAAACTTTTGAATGAATAAAAAAAAGATAGTTCTTGGTTTTAGTGGCGGACTCGATACTTCATATTGCGTAAAGTATTTTAACGACAAAATGAATTATGAAGTTCACAGCATTATCGTAAATACCGGCGGTTTTTCTAAACAGGAATTAGATGAAATTGAAAGGCATGCAAAAGCTTTGGGTGTTGCTTCTCACACAACAGTTGATGCAACTAAAAGTTATTACGATAACATCATAAAATATTTAATCTACGGAAATGTTTTAAAAAACAGCACCTATCCCTTAAGCGTAAGCGCAGAAAGATTATCCCAGGCGCTTCATATTGCTGAGCACGTAAAAAAATTAAATGCTGATGCCGTGGCGCATGGCAGCACCGGTGCAGGAAATGACCAGGTTCGCTTCGATATGATCTTTCATATAATGATTCCCAGTGTTGAAATCATTACGCCTATCCGCGATATGCAATTGTCAAGGCAGCAGGAAATTGATTACCTGCAATCAAAAGGAGTGAAAATGAATTTTGAAAAATCTGCGTATTCAATTAATAAAGGCCTTTGGGGAACCAGTGTTGGAGGTAAGGAAACATTATCGTCTCACGGTATGCTACCAGAAGAAGCATGGCCAACACAGCTTAGCAATAATACACCGCAGGAAGTAAAATTGCATTTTGAAAAAGGGAATTTGTCAGGTGTTAATGAAAAAAAATTTGAGCACCCGGTTGAAGCAATTCAATATTTGCAAACTATTGCCGGCCCTTATGCAATAGGCCGCGATGTACACGTGGGAGATACCATAATTGGAATTAAGGGACGTGTTGGTTTTGAAGCCGCTGCACCAATAGTAATTATTAAGGCGCATCACGCGTTGGAAAAACATGTGCTTACAAAATGGCAGCTAAATATTAAAAGTCAGCTTGCAGATTTTTATGGCAACTGGCTTCACGAAGGGCAGGTACTCGACCCCGTTATGAGGAATATTGAAGCATTTCTTCAGTCATCGCAGGAGAATGTAACAGGTGATGTGTTTGTACAATTGATGCCCTACCGTTACCAGGTTACCGGTATTGAATCGACTTATGATTTGATGAGTAGTAAATTTGGAAAATACGGTGAAATGAATAAAGGATGGAGTGGCGATGATGTAAGAGGGTTCAGTAAAATTTTTGGTAACCAGACAGCAATTTATCATGCAATAAAAAATAGCGGGGATGAAAAGTAAAATCAGGACAGGAATTATTGGCGGTGCGGGTTATACTGGGGGCGAATTAATTAGATTGTTGGTAAATCATCCATCAGTTGATTTAATTTTTGTGCACAGTAAAAGTAATGCCGGCAAAGATTTGCATGCTATTCACCAGGATTTAATAGATGAAACTGAATTACAATTTTCAAGCGAAACACGTGAAGATATTGATGTTCTTTTTTTGTGCGTTGGTCATGGTGATTCAAAAAAATTTCTTCAGGAAAATACGATTCCTGAACATATAAAAATGATTTCTCTTTCACAAGATTTCAGACTGCAAAAGAATGCTGACTTTAAGAATCGTCATTTCGTCTATGGTCTTCCGGAAATTAATAAAAAGGAAATAAAGCCTGCAAAAAATATTGCAAATCCCGGTTGTTTCGCTACAGCAATTGAGCTTGGGTTGTTACCTCTTGCAAAAATGAATTTGCTAAAGGAAGTTTATACCACAGGTATAACAGGTTCTACCGGTGCCGGTCAAACGCTTTCAGCGACATCTCATTTTTCATGGCGCGAAAACAATGTGCAGGCATATAAAACGCTTACACACCAGCATCTTGATGAAATAAATGAATCCCTTCATTCTTTGTCAGGAAACAGTGCTTCTGTTCATTTTGTTCCCTGGCGGGGAGATTTTACACGAGGAATTTTTATTACTTCTCAATTAAAATGTTCAAAGCCGCTTGATGAAATATATTCCTTGTATAAAAAGTTTTATAAAGATCATCCTTTTATAAAATTAAGCAGCGAACCAATTTTTTTAAAACAGTCAGTTAATACTAACAATTGTTTTATTCACCTGGAGAAGGAAGGCGATAACCTGGTTGTTCACTCAACGCTTGATAATTTATTAAAAGGCGCAAGTGGCCAGGCGGTTCAGAACATGAATCTAATGTTTGGTATTGATGAAACAATGGGGCTTAAATTAAAGGCTAATTATTTTTGAGAAAAAAGAAAGAAAATGAAACTATTCGACGTTTATCCCCTTAACGATATCAACATTGTAAAAGCAAGCGGCTCTTATGTTTGGGATGACAAAGGCGTTGAATATCTTGATATGTATGGAGGCCACGCCGTAATAAGCATTGGGCATACACACCCTTATTGGGTTAAGAAAATTGAAGAACAGCTTGAAGAGATTGCATTTTATTCTAACTCAATAAAAATCCCGATACAACAAAAGCTGGCTGATAAACTTGGTACTGTTTCTGGTAAAAATAATTACCAGTTATTTCTTTGTAATTCCGGAGCTGAAGCAAATGAGAATGCATTAAAGCTCGCATCATTTCACAATGGGCGTAAAAAAATAATTTCTTTTACAAAAGCTTTTCACGGTCGCACTTCACTTGCTGTTGCTGCAACAGACAACCCATCAATTGTTGCTCCTGTAAACGAAACTGGTAATATTGTCTTTCTTCCACTCAACAATGAGGTGGCTCTCAGCAATTATTTTTTAAAGTCAGACAATGAAGTTTGTGCAGTAATTATTGAGGGTATACAAGGCGTTGGCGGAATTAATGTTGCCACTGAATCTTTTTTACAACTCATCAGAAAAAAATGTGATGAATATGGTTCAGTATTTATAGCAGATTCTATTCAATGCGGATATGGAAGAACCGGTAAATTTTATTCGCATGACTTTGCAGGCGTAGACGCAGATATTTATACAATGGCCAAGGGCATGGGAAATGGTTTTCCTGTTGCGGGCATTTCAATTTCGCCCATATTTCATGCAAAGCATTTTATGCTGGGAACCACTTTTGGCGGCAATCATCTTGCATGTGCAGCGGCTTTGGCTGTGCTTGAAGTAATTGAAAAAGAAAACCTGATACAAAATGCAGAAAAAGTTGGCGAATATCTTTTATCAGAATTAAAAAAAGTAAAAGAAATTGCGAATGTCCGTGGCCGCGGGCTCATGATAGGTTTTGACGTGCCTTCTGAATTAAAAGATTTGAAAAAAAATCTTTTGTGGAATCAGAAAATTTTTACAGGGGAATCAAAACCGAATGTGATAAGATTATTACCTTCTCTTGCATTAACTAAAGAAGACGCAGATAAATTTTTAACCGCTTTGAGAGAAGAAGTTACTGCTCTTAAAAAAAAATATAGTGAGGCAGTAGTATTATAGTCAACCTTTTTAATAATTATATATTTACCCATTAATTACAGAAAAAAATTGAGAAACTTTCTTTCAGTAAAAGATGTAGGGAACATTGAAAGCATTATTAAGTCAGCAAAAGAGTTTAGGGAAAATCCTTTTATGCAACAAGGTTTGGGTAAAGGAAAAAGGATTGGTCTATTGTTCCTGAACCCAAGCATGCGCACACGTTTGAGCACTCAAATTGCTGCACAAAATCTGGGTATGGAGGTGGTGGTTTTTAATGCTTCGCAGGATGGATGGGCACTTGAATTTGAAGATGGAGC
>JBEPVC010000222.1:0-4182 GCA_041691235.1 Chitinophagaceae bacterium | reverse complement strand
TTTCATCAATCAACTCATTGCTTACTTCAGAAAAATTATTCACGAAGTTTAAGGGGTTTTGAATTTCATGTGCAATGCCTGCTGTAAGTTCTCCAAGGCTTGCCATTTTTTCGGATTGTATAAGTTGTGCTTGCGTTGATTTTAATTCTGATAAAGTGCTTTCTACTTTTTGTTTTTGTTCCTTCAAAACAACATTTGCTTTTTTTCTTTGAAGATTATTTCGAAAAAGAATAAATGCAACAATTAAAAGCACAGCAAACCCAGCTAAAAGCCCGTACAATCTTAAATTATTTTGATAGGCTAATTTTGCATCTTCTAATTCTTTTTGTTTTGCTGTTTCTTTAATTATAAGATCCTGGATTGCCTGAATATTATTTATGCCAAATAAGCTGTCCTTAGCTGCTGCTGCCAATTTATAATATCGAAGTGATATTGAAGGTTGAGTCGAATCGTACAGCTTTGCAAGTAAATTACCATTAAGCATACTTCCTTTTTTAAATGACACTTGCTCACTATATTCAAATCCTCTCATAGCATATAAGATTGCCGAATCTCTTATATTGAGTTTTATAAAAAGAGTTGATATATCTGCGCATATTTCTGAAGCCGTTAAAAGATCATTGTCGTTTTGAGATATGGAAAGTCCTTCACGGAAAAAAAGGGCAGCCTGGTTGTAATTTCCCTTTTTTACCTGGATATTACCCATTACCTGGTACACATATTGTTTGCTAAAAACATCCGGTTGTTGAAAAGCTGTATTTATGTAAAAAGAAGCTGAATCAAGTTTATTAATTTTTTCATAAGCATGTCCCAAAGTCATTTCATCTATCAAAGCACTTTTTTTATGTTGATTTTCTTTATCTATTTTTAATGCCTGCAATAAATACCCTATCGCTTTTGGAAAATTTTCCAAATCCATATAAATATCAGAAAGCCGTCGGTTAGCCCTGGCAATTTCAGAATTTACATTATTTGCTTTAGCAATTTCAATAGATTTTAAGAGAATGTCCAGTGACTCGGCGAGCTTGCCTTGCTCACGTAATATAGTCGCTAAATCAATCATGAGGGCTGCCTCACCCCACACATACCCATGTTCTTTTGCTAAGGCAAGACCAATTTGAGTGTATTTTAATGATGAATCAAGATTTAAAACTTCATAACTAAAGCCAATGCCTTGAATAACTCTTATCCGAAGTGAATCATTTTTTACTGCAAGGAGTTGTTTCTTAAGATTATCAATTTGTACGCTATTAGTTGAATCAGCTAACTGTTTGTTCTGTGATGAACAAATTAACGGCAAGCCTATTAAAAAAATAATATGTAAGCATCTTTTAAGCATAATATTTAAACAGGTAATAGAATAATAAATGTTGTGGTTTCACTTTGTTTGCTTTCCACTTTTATTTCTCCGCCATGTGCTTTAATAATATCATAGCTTAAACTTAAACCTAGTCCTGTTCCTTGTCCTGTAGGTTTTGTTGTAAAGAATGGTTGGAAGATTTTATCAACTATGTTTGGTGGAATACCATTGCAGTTATCCGTAACCGTTAGTTCAGTTTTATTGTTTATCTTTTTTGTACTTACTGAAACCGTCGGTTCATATCCATCTCCAATCAATTTCTTCTTTTCAGTTACAGCATAAAAAGCATTGTTATATAAATTCAATAACACTCTTCCAATGTCTTGCGGTATGATATTTATTTTTCCAATGTTGCTATCAAAATTTGTATTCATTGTTACGTTGAAGTTTTTATCTTTTGCTTTCAGACCATGATAAGCCAATCGTAGATACTCATCAGCTAATGCATTAATATCTGTCGATTCTTTTTGTCCTGTATTTTTTTGTGAATGTTGCAGCATTCCTTTTACAATAGCATCCGCACGTTTGCCATGGTGGTTTATTTTTTCTGAGTTTTCTTCAATGTCATTTGCAATCAATTTTGCTTCATCATAATTGCCTTTATCAATTTCCTCCTTCATTTCGGCAATCATTTCTTTATTCACCTCACTAAAATTATTTACGAAGTTCAGCGGATTTTGAATCTCATGCGCAATGCCTGCAGTGAGTTCTCCAAGGCTTGCCATTTTTTCTGACTGTATGAGTTGTGATTGGGCAGATTTTAGTTGAGACAAAGTAGTTTGGATTTCTTCCTTTTGTTTGTGAAGCAATGCAAAAGATTTTTGCTTATAGATATTTCTGCGCCAGAGACCTAATGCTACTATTAATAATATAAGCAACCCGGCTATAAGTAAATAAACATTTAAACGGTTCCTGTATTTTAATTGAGTTTGTTGTATTGCTTGTTGCAATTCCTGCTGGCGCATTTGTTCATTAAAGGAAAGGTTTTGCATTTGCTTGACTTTCTCCTCACTAAACAAACTATCTTTTGCAGCAAGCATTGCTCTTTGATATTTAAATGCGCTATCTGTATTTACTTTTATATATAATTCTGTTAGCAGTGCAGAAGCATCCAATACATTTGGAGTAAGAGATTCCTTTTGTGCCAGCTTCATTGCTTCTTTGGCATAATAGACAGCAGAATCAACCTTGCCGATTTGCTTAAATACAAAAGCAATTCCATTATAGCCATTTGCAATATCGAGATTAGCTCTTGAATTGAGCAACCCAAGTCTATAATTATTCAAAGCATCTTTAAATTCCCCCTCTTTAGCTTCAATTAAAGCCATATAATAATAAGGAACACTCCAGTGCCAACTATCATTTTTATCTATTTGATAAGCCTTACTTATATAAAATAAAGCTGAATCCAACCGGCCTAAATGATAATAAGTTTCACCAATGAAGCCTCTTGTTACTTTATCTGAATCAGATTTGTACCTTAAATAATATTCCAGTGCTTTTGTGTAATCGCCTGAATAGAAATAAACGTTCCCAATCTCGGCTTCAAAAAAAGGATTTTGCTTCCCCGTTTTCTCGGCCAATTGCAAGGCCTTGAAATCAATTTCCAACGCTTGAGAAAAATTGCCTTTAGTGCTTAAAGCTTCAGATAGAGTTAAAGCAATCCTTAGTTCACCGTCAATATAATTTAATTGCTGCGATAATTGCCTTGCCTTCAAGCCATACATAAGGGCTGAATCAGGTTTATTCCATTGATAAGCCGAACCAAGGTTAATTAATATTTGTACTTTATTTGTATCATCTTTTGCAACAGAAAGAAGCTGTTGTAAACTGTCAATTTTTTTGTCTTGAGCAAAAGATTGTGATGAAAAAAAAATAAAAATCAACAAAAGATTTTTTTTCATGTAGTTAGATTACTGGTAATTGAATAATAAATGTTGAGCCCTCTCCCTCTCTCGTCTCCACTTTTAACTCTCCACCATGTGCTTTAATAATATCATAACTTAAGCTCAAACCCAGCCCAGTTCCCTGCCCGGTTGGTTTGGTGGTGAAGAAAGGTTGAAATATTTTATCAATTACTTTTTGAGGAATACCGTTGCCGTTATCGCCTACAATAATCGTGACATTATTATTTGCTTTTTTTGTTTGAACTGAAACAGTTGGCTGATATGTTCCTATTTTACTCTTTTCATTTACAGCATAAAAAGCATTATTGAACAAGTTGAGCAATACTCTTCCAATATCCTGTGGAACGATATTTATTTTTCCGATATCCTGCTCAAAAGAGGTTATAAATTCTGCGTTGAAATTTTTGTCCTTTGCACGAAGACCATGATAACTCAACCGTAAATATTCTTCGCACAAAGCATTAATATCTGTAGGCTCTTTTACACCTTTTGTTTGCCTGGAATGTTGCAGCATGTTTTTCACAATCGCATCTGCACGCTTGCCGTGATGATTTATTTTATCTTCATTATCTTTTATATCATTGGCAATCTCTATTGCCTGTTGCTTATTGCCCATTGCCAATTCGCTTTTCAGTTCATCAATCAATTCTTTATTTACTTCAGAAAAATTGTTCACGAAATTTAAAGGGTTTTGAATTTCATGTGCAATACCGGCAGTTAGCTCACCAAGCGAAGCCATTTTTTCTTGTTGAATGAGCTGGGATTGGGTGGATTTTAATTCAGCTAATGTCTTTTCAACATTGTCTTTCTGCTGCTCAGTTTTCTCTTTTTGTTGTTGCAACAGCGCATTTGCTTTTTTTCGGTTACGATTATTTATGTAAAACAAAAACGCTATTAGCATAAATACTCCAATAC
>JBEPVC010000221.1:0-4207 GCA_041691235.1 Chitinophagaceae bacterium | reverse complement strand
TATTATCCAACCTTTGAAGTGCTGCAATAAATAAAATTTTTCTTTTTCCTTTTTTGCAGGCTGATAAATAGAATTGAAGATGATTGTGTTTTCGCCAGGATTCAAAACCTTGTTGTTAATTTTTATTTGGCTTTGGTTGTTTATTTCTTCAAATGAAATTTCCCCATAAGTAACCTCTATATTATTTTGAAGTTGTATGGTGGGGAAGCAGTGATTATAAAAATCAATTCCTCTTATCATTTTGTATATGTACTCGCCTGTGCTAAGAGATATTTCGGCATCATCAGTATAAAAAAAAAGTTTATTCCATTTTCTATAAACTATTTCTTCAAAAAAGCCCGGAGTTTTTTCCCAAAAGCACCAGGTGCGATCGTTTTTTGTTTTGGCTTCTTTATCAATGAGTAGGATTTTTTTTTCATTGAATTTTTTAGAAGCAATCATTCGCATAATAATGCTAAGAGAGGCGCAACCTGCTCCAAGAAAAATATAATCATATTGCTTTGCTTCCATTTAAATAAGTTCAAAATCAAATACAATTGAAGATAAAATTAATTTAGCCGGGAAGTAAAAACGTAAAAAGATTAATGATAAAAGCTAACCAAGAGAATTAGGATTAGTTATATGTCGAACATTTGCTTTTGAAGCGGCTTTATTTTCAACATTTATTTTTCTGTCCGATTTCACTTTGTCCCAATATTTTTTTGCTACTAACAGCATTCCAAAACTTTCTCCATCTTCTTTATTCAAATGCTTGTGGTGCATTTTATGCGCCCATCTTATGCTACGGACATACACATTGTTGCTTCTTGAAAAAAGTTTTATGCGCTGGTGAATGATAACATCATGAACAAGGAAATAAGCAAACCCGTACAATGCAATACCAGTACCAATTGCAGCCAGCCAATATTTATCATTGAAGGTGCCAAGGAAAATGCAAAGAATGCTAGGAATAGAAAATATAAGAAAGAATGCATCATTTTTTTCAAAAAAGCCCGGACCCTTTTTATGATGATCTTCGTGCAGGAACCATAAAAAACCATGCATAACAAATTTATGCGTAAGCCATGTAATGCCTTCCATTATAAAAAAGGTTGCTAACATTATTGCTATAAATATTAAAAAATGCATATCAGTTACAAAAATACAATATTCAAAAAGGTTTAACCGTCTTTAAATACCAGCTACTTCAATTTTTTTTTAAATGGCGCTCATAAAATAATTTTATTTCAGGTAACGCGATCTTAAACCATTCTGTATATTTCTGCGGATGTGTTTGAAGTGAAATTTCTATGTCCTCTATTGTTTTGTAACAATAATCACTCACCTCATTTTTATCCGCATTTATTTCACCATCGTACGTGCCAATAAAAACATGATCATATTCATGTTCTGTTAATCCATTAGGAAACGAAGCATTGTATGTAAAGTTAAAAGCAGGAACAAGCGGGGTATTAAATCCCATTTCTTCAAATAATCTCCTGTTAGCAGCGGGTAACAAAGTTTCTCCTGGCAAAGGATGACTGCAGCAGGTATTAGTCCATAGGCCACCATTGTGATATTTTCCGGTAGCACGTTGCTGCAAAAGCATTTCCCCTTTACTGTTGAAGACAAAAACACTAAAAGCTCTATGCAGTAAGCCTTTTTGGTGAGCTTCCATTTTTTCAATTGTCCCTATCTCTTCATCATTTTCATTTACTAAAATCACTTCAGTCAAAATATAGATTCTTATAAATTATTAAATTAAGTGTAGCTGGTTTTTTACCCCCGCTCTTACTAAAATAAATGCTTTAGAATAGTTAGGAATTCTTATACGCTTGTCTAATATAATTTCGGCCTGTGTTTTCTTTATTTTTTTGAAAAGTGAAAAATAATATTTGTAAGCAACATAAACTCCAAACCTTGCTTTTAATGGAAGATCTTTAATTCCTTCGTAGGCGTAAGCGAAATCTTTCATTATATCACTTTCAATATTATTTTTTACTTCATTTGTAAAATTTTTGAAATCCACTTCCGGGAAATATGTTCTTTCTAAAAACTGGTAGTCTGCTTTGGCATCTCTTAAAAAATTTACTTTTTGAAACGCGGCACCGAGCGCTTGTGCATGAGGTTTAAGGTTATTATATTTTTCAAAATCTTTTTCGCAAAAAATGTGCAGACACATTAATCCAACAGCTTCTGCGCTGCCATATACATAATTTTTGTATCCCTCCGCATCGTAAAATGTTTTATTTAGATCGCATTCCATACTGGCAAAAAAAGCGTCAATTAGTTTTCTGTCAATTTCATATTTGTTTACCGTAAGTTGAAAGCTGTTTAAGATAGGATTGAGGCTAATCTGCCTGTCTAACGCTTTATATGTTTCAGTTTTGAATTCAGCCAGAAGTTCTGCTTTATTGTGGTCATGAAATGTATCTACAATCTCATCTGCAAAGCGAACGAATCCGTAAATGTTGTGAATTGGAGTTCGTAAATCTTTGTGCAATAATTTTATTGCACCATTAAATGAAGTGCTATATTTCTGTGTGGTAAGTTTACTGCATTGCGTGCTTACATCGTGAAATAATTGCATCATAATTTTGGGTTTATTATAATGAATTTATGAAATTTAATCTAAGTGCCATAATGTTTGTTTATTTCTTTAGCAACTACTTCTCCACTTATAAGTGATGGCGGAACGCCCGGTCCCGGAACAGTGAATTGTCCTGTGTAAAAAAGATTTTTCACTTTTTTGCTCCTGCACGAAGGCTTAAGCACAGCTGTTTGCAAAAGCGTATTTGCCAATCCATACGCATTTCCCTTAAACGCATTATAATCATTTACGAAATCATTAGGGCCAAAAGATTTTTTATAGATAATATTATTTTTAATATCCTCCCCGGTTTTTTGTTCAAATCTTTCAATAATAATATTAAAGTATTTGTCCCGTATTGAGTCATTGTCGCCTTCAAGACCTGCGGCAACAGGAATTAAAAAAAATAAATTTTCACAACCATCTGGAGCGCTCTTTTCATCGGTTACAGATGTAACACTTACATAAAATAGCGGAGAATGAGGCCATTCAGGCTTTACGTAGATTTCATTCGCATGTGCCTCAAAGCTTATATCAAAAAATAAAGAATGGTGCAAAATATTCTTTATTTTTTTATTGAGGCCTACAAAATATATCAAACAGCCAGGCGCTAACACACGCTTATCCCAATAAGATGGACTATAGCTCCTCAATTTTTCTGGAAGTAATTCCATTTCTACAAAGTGATAATCAGCGCTTGCGACAACAACGTCTGCGTTATAATTATTAATAGCTTCTTCCCTTTCTGACTTTTTTGTATGAACGCCGGTGGCTCTATTTTCAAGAGTGTCAATAGCAGTGACCGATTCATTAAAGTGAAACGTCACTCCTAATTCTAACGCCAGTTTGTACATAGCATCCACAATGCTAAACATTCCATTTTCAGGATACCATGTGCCCCCTTTAATATCTGCAAAATTCATTAAGCTGTAAAGAGCAGGCGTATTTTTTGGCAAGGCGCCTAAAAAAAGAACAGGAAATTCCAACAACTGCCTGAGCTTTGGATTTTTAAAATATTTTTTTATATGGCTTTGAATAGAAGAAAACACGTCAAGCCTGAATATTCCTTTTACAAGTTCCCAATCCAGGAATTCGCTCCATGATTGTCCGGGCTTTTGAACCAGCTTGTGGATGCCAATATTGTATTTATATCTTGCTTCGTTCAAATATCCATCAAGTTTCTTACCGCTCCCTGGTTCAATTTCCTCAAATATTTTTTTTAACTGATTATAATCCGCAGGAATATCCATCATTCTATCTTCCCAATAAATTCTGTAGGATGGATCCAGCCTTTTAAGCTTGTAATAGTCAGAGATCTTTTTTCCAAAGCATTGAAAATATCTTTCAAAAACGTCGGGCATCCAATACCAACTTGGCCCCATGTCGAAAGTAAAACCACTGCTTTTTAATTGCCTTGCCCTGCCGCCCGGCATATCATGCTTTTCAATGACAGATACTTCCCAACCTGATTTAGCTAAAAATGATGCTGCTGATAAACCAGAGAATCCGCTACCTATAACTACTGCTTTTTTCAAGTTTTATAAATCAAACTATAAGATATGATTTTATGGATTCATTCTATTAATTTCTGATTTAAAACCTGCTTATCTTTTTCTTCAGGAGCTTCCTGGCAAAATG
>JBEPVC010000220.1:0-4261 GCA_041691235.1 Chitinophagaceae bacterium | reverse complement strand
AATTATGAAAGTTGTAATATTTGCCGGAGGTCTTGGCACCCGTATAAGTGAGGAAACTGACGCAAGACCGAAACCAATGGTAATGGTTGGAGGCAAGCCAATCTTGTGGCATATTATGAAAATGTATAGTCATTATGGATTTAATGATTTTATAATTTGCCTTGGTTATAAGGGTTATGTTATTAAAGAATATTTCATGAATTATTTTCTTCACAATTCTGATATAACAATTGACATAGGTAAAAATAAAGTTGAAGTTCACGATTCAAGTTCAGAGAAATTTAAAGTAACATTGGTTGAAACCGGGTTAGATACTAAAACTGCAGGCAGGCTAAAACAAGTTCAAAAATATATAGGCGAAGAAGATTTTATGCTTACGTATGGGGATGGTGTTTGCGATATTAATTTGAAAGAGTTGGTCGCCTTTCATAAATCGCATAGTAAAATTGCAACCGTTACGTCTGTTCAGATGGACGCACGCTTTGGAGGATTGGAAGTTGGGAGCAATGGAGAAGTTTATTCTTTTAAAGAAAAAGCGAAAGATGAAAGTAAATGGATAAATGGCGGTTTTTTTGTTTTAAAACCGGAAGTGTTCAATTACTTACAGGGAGATATGAGCAATACAATGTGGGAAGACACTCCTCTTGAATCACTTGCCAACGATAATCAATTGGTGGCTTACATGCATAAAGGTTTCTGGAAATGTATGGATGCGCTACGTGATAAAATTGAACTGGAAGAATTATGGAAAAATAATAATGCAAAATGGAAAGTCTGGTAACCGGTTCTTCATTTAAAAATATATTTAAAGAAAAAAAAGTTTTTGTAACCGGGCATACCGGTTTCAAAGGGGCATGGCTTATTACATGGCTTAATTTATTGCAGGCTCAAATAAAAGGATATGCTTTGGCTCCTGAACAAAAAGGAAGCATTTACAATAAAGTTGCTTCGCATGTAAAGCATGAAAGTATAATCTCAGATATTAGGAATAAAACAAAACTTAAAGAAGAAATTATTTCTTTTCAGCCTGATTTTATTTTTCATTTAGCTGCTCAACCATTAGTGAGAGAGTCTTATTTAATTCCATCAGAAACTTTTGATATCAATGTAACAGGCACTGCAAATTTGCTTGAAGCATTAATTAGTCTTGAAAAAAAATGTACGGTAGTTATTGTAACGACTGATAAAGTTTATGAAAATTTGGAAAGAGATCAACCCTACAAAGAAACTGATCGCTTAGGCGGCTATGATCCTTATAGCGCCAGTAAAGCTTGTGCAGAAATTGTTGCAGCTTCATTCCATAAATCATTTTTTAATAACAATAATTATAATATTCATAAAAAGAAAATTGCAACAGCAAGAGCGGGAAATGTTATTGGAGGTGGAGACTGGAACAAAGACCGGATAATACCTGATATTATCAATCATCTTAAAAAGCATTTACCCATTCCCGTTAGAAACCCTGCCTCAATTAGGCCATGGCAGCATGTTATAGAACCATTGCGGGGATATCTTATGCTTGCAGCCGCTTTATATTCCGATGGAAAAAATTTGTCATCAGCTTACAATTTTGGGCCATTACCAAATGATCATATTTCAGTAAAAAATTTAGTTCAGCTGGCAATTGAATTATGGGGAAGTGGCGATTGGATAGATAAATCCAATTCAGAAAGCGTTCATGAAGCAGGAATTTTAAAACTTGATATTAATAGAGCAAAAAAAGAACTGGGTTGGGTTCCAAAATTAAATAGCAAAGAAGCGATTAAACTTGCAATAGGTTGGTATAAACAACCGGCAGAAAATCTCTATGATTTTACAGTTTCTCAAATTAATAATTACGAACAGTTATGAAATTTCAGGAAACATCTTTACCGGGTAGCTTTGTAATTGATATAGATTGTAAGGAAGATGAAAGGGGTTGGTTTGCAAGAACGTATTGTAAAGATGAATTTAAGGAAATTGGTTTTGATAAAGAGTGGGTTCAGTTGAATCATTCTTATACAAAAAAGAAAGGTACTATAAGAGGAATGCATTTTCAAAAATTTCCATTTATGGAAATAAAACTGGTAAGATGTATTGCCGGAAAAGTTATGGATGTGATAATTGATTTACGTGAAGGCTCGTCAACTTTCCTCCAATTTTATCAATTGGAATTAACGGCTCAAAATAAAAAAATGATTTACATACCTTACGGTTTTGCTCATGGCTTTCAATGTCTCACTGATGATTGTGAATTATTGTACCACCATTCAGAATATTATAAACCCGGCTATGAAGATGGAATCAGGTATAATGATCCTTTCCTGACTATTAAATGGGAAGATGTAACTGATATTTCAGAAAGAGATTTAAAACACACATTACTGGATAATAATTTTAAAGGGCTAAAAAATAAATAATGAATTGCAGATTTTGTAAAGCTCCGCTTCATCATGTTTTTATTGATTTGATAAATTCTCCCGCATCAAATTCTTTTCTCACCAAAGATCAATTAAATGAGCCTGAAATTTTTTATCCTTTAAAAGTTTATACATGTCATAAATGTTTCCTGGTGCAGGTTGATGAATATAAAAAATCGGGCGCTATTTTTAACAGTGACTACGTTTATTTTTCTTCTTTCTCAACATCATGGCTTGCACATAGCAAAGCATATACTGATAAGATGACTGAGCGTTTTACACTCAATGAAAAATCAAAGATTATTGAAATAGCAAGTAACGATGGATATCTTCTTCAATATTTTAAAGAAAAAAATATTCCTGTTTTAGGAATTGAACCCACTTCAAACACAGCAAAAGTTGCAATTGAAAAGGGTATTGAAACAATTGTTGATTTTTTTGGAATTAAGTTGGCAAATCAATTGGTATCAAAAAATATTAAAGCCGACTTGTTGTTAGGAAATAATGTATTGGCGCATGTTCCGGATATTGTCGATTTTGTTGGAGGAATGAAAATAATATTAAAAGAGGCTGGAATTATCACCATGGAATTCCCTCATCTCCTGCAATTAATTGAGAATAATCAATTCGATACAATCTATCATGAACACTTCTCTTACTTATCATTATTTACGGTAAAACAAATATTCGAATCTGCCGGCTTAAAAATATTTGATGTAGAGGAATTGGAAACGCACGGTGGTTCTTTAAGGATTTATGCTACACACAAAGAAAATAAAAAGCAACTTACCGGAGATAATGTAGAAAGTTTACTGCAAAATGAAATTTCTAAAGGGATTGACACTTTAAAATGTTATGATGATTTTCAGCAAAAAGTATTGAAAGTAAAATTGGAATTTCTTGACTTTCTTATTTCACAAAAAAAGGAGAACAAAAAAATCGCAGCTTATGGCGCAGCCGCAAAAGGAAATACTCTTTTAAATTATTGTGGAATCAAAAATGATTTGATAGAATTTGTTATTGATGCAAATCCAAATAAACAAAATAAATATTTACCCGGAAGCCATATACCTGTAATGAATGAGCAGGAGTTAAAAAATTTCAGGCCCGATTTTGTAATAATTTTTCCGTGGAATTTAAAGACGGAAATAACAGAGCAATTAAAATATATAAGAGAATGGAATGGCAAATTTGTAACACCTATACCTGAACTTCTAATTTTTTAAAATGAAAATATCAGTAACAGGTGCAACCGGTTTTGTTGGGCAATATTTTATGAAAGAATTATTAAAGACCAATCATGAGATAACTGTTGCGACTACTGATAAAGAAAAAATAAAAGATTTTGATTTTTATTCTAAAGTTTCAATTGCATTACTTAACCTGGATGATATTGATGAAACAAAAAATTATTTTGATTTGCTCAACAAACCAGATCTGCTTATACATCTTGCCTGGCAAGGCTTACCGAATTACCGCCAATTATTTCATTTTGAAAAAAATCTTTATCAGCATTATATTTTTCTAAAGAATTTAATAGGAAATGGTCTGAAAGATTTGGTAGTCACCGGCACATGTTTTGAATATGGACTAAAAGAAGGATGTTTATCAGAAGATATAGTAACAAATCCCAAAAATGCTTATGCCTTAGCAAAAGATACTTTGCGCAAGTTTCTTGAACAACTTCAAACGAAGCAATCATTTCAGTTGAAATGGATTCGTTTATTTTATATGTATGGAAACGGGCAAAATCCTAATTCATTACTTTCGCAACTTGAAAAAGCGGCCGAAAAGGGCGATAAAGTTTTTAATATGAGCGGAGGTGAGCAGCAGCGGGATTATTTGCCTGTTGAAAAAGTTGG
>JBEPVC010000219.1:0-4261 GCA_041691235.1 Chitinophagaceae bacterium | reverse complement strand
GAATTTCTAAAGTCATAGTTAATGTGATAATGTGATAATGTGATAATGTGATAATAAATTAGCACATCAGCACATTATATAATTAGCTAATTATGCTTGTGCGGCTTCAATCATTTTTTTACCTTTTGCAATGGCATCTTCCAAATTTCCCACCAGGTTAAATGCTGCTTCAGGATATTCGTCAACTTCACCATCCATAATTGCATTAAAGCCACGAATAGTATCTTCTATCGGAACCAATACTCCTTTTAATCCTGTAAATTGTTCAGCCACAAAAAACGGCTGAGAAAGAAAGCGTTGAACTCTGCGTGCACGCTTAACCGTTAGCTGGTCTTCGTCGCTCAATTCATCAAGGCCCAGAATAGCGATAATATCCTGTAACTCTTTATACCGTTGTAAAGTTAATTTTACCCTGTTGGCACAATCGTAATGTTCATCGCCCACAATTGCAGGAGTAAGAATACGTGATGTTGAATCCAAAGGATCAACCGCAGGATAAATTCCAATGTCAGCAATCTTCCTGCTTAATACAGTTGTTGCATCAAGATGAGCAAAAGTTGTTGCCGGAGCAGGATCTGTTAAATCATCCGCAGGCACATACACCGCCTGAACCGAAGTAATAGAACCATTACGCGTAGACGTAATTCTTTCCTGCATCAACCCCATCTCGGTAGCAAGTGTAGGCTGGTAACCCACAGCAGAAGGCATCCTTCCAAGCAATGCAGAAACCTCTGAGCCCGCTTGAGTGAAACGAAATATATTATCAACAAAAAATAAAATGTCTTTTCCTTTTCCTTTACCGTCGCCATCGCGGAAATATTCAGCCACCGTTAATCCACTCAATGCAACCCTCGCTCTTGCACCGGGTGGCTCATTCATTTGGCCAAATACAAAAGTGGCTTTTGATTCTTTTAAATCTTCCATATTTACTGAATCCAAATCCCATCCTCCCTCTTCCATGCTATGAATAAATTTTTTACCGTAATTCATAATGCCCGCTTCGATCATCTCACGCATCAAATCATTTCCTTCACGGGTTCTTTCTCCAACTCCTGCAAACACTGACAAGCCGCTATAAGCTTTCGCAATATTATTAATAAGTTCCTGTATTAATACGGTTTTGCCAACGCCTGCACCACCAAACAAACCAATTTTACCACCCTTTGCGTAAGGTTCAATAAGGTCAATTACTTTTATTCCCGTAAACAAAATTTCGGAGGTAGTACTTAAATTTTCAAACAGCGGAGGTTTATTATGTATCGGCCTTCCGTTTTTCTTGCTTACCTGGGGTAAACCATCAATAGCATCGCCGGTTACATTAAATAAACGTCCGTTGATTTCATCACCAATGGGCATCAATATAGGGGAGCCAAGGTCAACAACTTCAATTCCTCTTCTCAATCCTTCGGTACCGTCCATTGCAATGCATCGAACACTATCTTCGCCGAGGTGCTGTTGAACTTCAAGTATAAGCTTATCCCCGTTGGCCCTGGTGATTTCCAAGGCATGAAAAATTTCCGGAAGCTTGCTATCGTCCCCGAAATGTACGTCCACAACGGCTCCTATTATCTGTTTTACCTTCCCAGTATTTGCCATAAATTTTATTAGTTACAGTGTTATCGAAATTTGGCGGCAAAGGTAAGGGGATGGAGCCAAAAAGACAACAATGATTGAAAGTATTTGTACCGGTCTGAACAAATTTTTTATCCTTTTTGAATGAGGGTAATTATTTTGTGAAATGAAGAGATTTCAGCTTTGATGTTTCTTCTTGTCTGAAAACATCTACGATTTGAATCAGGAATAAAATTATCAGCGTTTTTTTCCGCAAAAAAAACAAAGGTGCTGTTACTCAGATAATACTCTTATAATGAAACCATGACATTAATACCCGCATAAACATTGTAATTTTATGCCGCAAATAATATCACATGAAAAAAATTTCGCTAGCCTATTGCCTTTTTGTTATTTGTATTACAGCATCAGCGCAAACGTTGCAGCAAACTGCAACGAAAGTTACTCTTCCAAATGGCTGGAGCCTGAGCCCGGCCGGAAAAGGTTATCTTCTTGGTGATTTGCCCCTAAACATGGCCGTTAGTTCATCAAAAAAATTAATGGCTGTAACCAACAATGGACAGAGCACACAAAGTATTCAATTGATTGATTTACCAACAGGAAATATTCTTGATAACATTATCGTTGCCAAATGCTGGGTTGGCTTAAAATTCAGCGGTGATGAAAAATTTTTATATGCCTCCGGTGGCAATGATAACTGGATATTGAAATATGCCATAAAAAATCGAAAGCTTTTATTAGCTGATACAATAAGGCTTGGAAAAAAATGGCCGGAAAAAATATCGCCTGCCGGAATAGATATAGATGACAAAAGAAATCTGTTGTATGCAGTTACCAAAGAAAATAATTCGTTATACATTTTAGATCTTATCACAAAAAAAATTGTTGGTATCTATCATCTGAATGGGGAAGGATATACTTGCTTATTATCACCTGATAAAAATGAATTGTACATTAGTTGCTGGGGTTGCGACAAGTTAATTGTTTTCAATACAACAACCAAAACAATTTCTTCACAAATAAAAGTGGGTGATAATCCAAACGATATTTGTTTAACAAAAAATGGAAAATATTTATTCGTTGCCAACTCTAATGACAATTCGGTTTCAGTAATAAATATTGCTTTAAAAAAAGTAATCGAAACTTTAACTACTTCGCTGTATCCTAATGCTCCACAGGGTTCTACAACAAACGGGCTTGCCTTAAGCCCCGATGAAAAAACATTATACATTGCAAATGCAGATAATAATTGCCTGGCTGTTTTTGATGTAAGCAAGCCGGGATATAGTTCATCTGAAGGTTTTATTCCAACAGGTTGGTATCCTACTTGTGTAAAGGAGATTGGTAGAAAAATTTTTGTAACTAACGGCAAAGGCTTTTCCTCATTTGCAAATCCTGACGGCCCAAATCCCACCTATGTAAAGGGAAAAGTAATGTACAAAGGAAGGGATACCGCTGCGAAAAAATACAATCAATATATTGGCGGGTTATTTATCGGCACTATGTCTATTATTAACGTTCCCGATAAAAAACAATTAGCAATTTATTCTCAAGAGGTTTATGCAAACACACCTTACACCAAAGAAAAAGAAACGATATCGCAAGGTGAAAAAAATAATCCCATACCTGAAAAAGTTGGCGATGCTTCGCCAATAAAATATGTTTTTTATATAGTGAAAGAAAATCGCACGTATGACCAGGTGCTTGGTGATGTAAAAGAAGGGAATGGCGATACAAGCCTTGTTTTATTTGGAGAAAATATTACACCAAATCAACACAAGATTGTAAAAGATTTTGCATTACTTGATAATTTTTATGTAGATGCTGAAGTAAGCGAAGATGGGCATAACTGGAGCCTTGGTGCTTATGCTACAGATTTTTTAGAAAAAAACTGGCCGACGAATTACGGAGACCGGGGCGGAAGTTATGATGGAGAAGGCACAAGAGAAATAGCCAATAATAAGAATGGATTTCTTTGGGATAATTGTAAACGCGCAGGCGTAAGCTATAGAACATACGGTGAATTTGCTGACGATTACAAGCCAAACATTCCTGTATTAAAAAATCATCTTTGCCCCTATTTTACAGGATGGGATTTAACCGTTCGCGATACCATAAGATTTAGCCAATGGAAAAAAGACTTTGACTCACTGGTAAGCATAAACGCTTTGCCACACTTAAATACTTTGCGGTTTCCTAACGATCATACAGAAGGCATGAAAAGAAGTAGGCCAACTCCATTTGCATTTGCTGCGGATAATGATTTAGCGGTAGGAATGTTTATTGATCATTTAAGCAAAAGCCCTGTATGGAAAGAGAGTGTGGTGTTTATTGTAGAAGATGATGCACAAAACGGACCCGACCATGTGGATGCACATCGCAGCCCGGTTTATGTGATAGGCCCTTATGTAAAAAGAAATTTTGTTGATCACACTCCCTATACAACCTCTGGAGTTTTAAGAACGATTGAACTGATATTGGGATTACCCCCGATGAGCCAGTATGATGCTGCTGCCACACCTTTATGGCGTTCCTTTACTTCCACTCCTGATGAAAGTGCTTATAATTTTTTACCGGCAAATATTGATTTGAACGAAAAAAATACGGCACTCAATAAACTATCAAAAAAAAGCGAAACATTTAATTTTTCAAAGGAAGATGCAATACCTGATGCAGAATTTAATGAAGT
>JBEPVC010000218.1:0-4264 GCA_041691235.1 Chitinophagaceae bacterium | reverse complement strand
AATTCGTTTACGCCCTGCACTATTTCAAGTACCCTGTCAAAATCACGATTGTCTCTCACTTCGCGCCAGGCCGCACCCATGCAAAATCGCGTTGATCCCGCATCTTTCGCTTTTTGTGCATAAGCCAGCACTTCTTCTTTTTTCATAAGTGCCTGCACATCCACACCCGTACTATAACGGGCAGCCTGCGGGCAATAGGCGCAGTCTTCAGGGCAGCCTCCGGTTTTAATTGAAAGTAATGTACACACCTGCACTTCGCCTGTTGCATGATACTCACGGTGAATCGTAGACGCTTTGTAAATAAGCTCGAGCAAAGGAGAATTGTATATTTCCGAAATTTCTTCTTTTGTCCAGGTGTTGCGCATAAAAAATATTTAGACAATAATAAATACGTTCAAATTAAAAATAACTCAGGTTTGTTTTAGGCGTAAGCGCAAGAACACTTTCATATATAAGCCTGATAGTATTATTAACATCATTTCTATGCAGCATTTCAACTGTAGTATGCATATACCGTAAAGGAATTGAAATTAATGCCGAAGGACATCCGTCATTTGCATAAGCAAAAGAATCTGTATCAGTGCCGGTGCTGCGGCTTACTACTCTCAATTGCAAAGGAATTTTATTCTTTATTGCCGTTTTCTCAATAACTTCTAAAAGCTTATTGTGAACCGCGGGGCCGTAAACCAAAGCAGGGCCTTTGCCGCAGGCACAATCGCCTTCAATCATTTTATTTATCATTGGGGTGGTTGAATCATGCGTAACATCTGTGATGATTGCGATATCAGGTTTAATCTTTCTTGCAATCATTTCAGCGCCACGCAAACCAATTTCTTCCTGAACTGCATTAACGATATACAACGCAAATGGAAGGGTTTTTTTATTTTCTTTTATAAGCCGGGCAACTTCAGCAATCATAAATCCACCAATACGATTATCGAATGCACGGCCAATAAAGTTGCCATACGACACTTCATCAAAACCTTCTGCATAGGTAACTACCGCGCCTACACGAACTCCCAAATTTTCTACCTCATTTTTATTACGTGCGCCGCAATCCAGAAAAAGATTTTCTACTTTAGGTTGCGTTTCCTTATCACTTCCCCCTAATCGGGTATGAATGGCAGGCCAGCCAAATACTGCTTTAACCGGGCCTTTTTTACCATGAATGATTACCCTTTGTGAGGGTGCAATCTGGTGATCAACTCCGCCATTTCTTTTTAAATAAATTAAGCCTTCAGCGGAAATATAATTTACAAACCAGCTTATTTCATCTGCATGCGCTTCAATAACAACTTTAAAAGTTTTGGAAGGATTTATTACGCCAACAGCTGTTCCATAAGCGTCGGTAAATGTGCTGTCAACATAGTTTTTTACATAATTAAGCCAAACTTTTTGACCGCCACTTTCAAAACCAACCGGTGAAGCGGTGTTAACGTAACTCTTTAAAAATTCCATCGATTTATCAGTAATAACTGAGATTGTTTTTTTACTTGTAGCCATAACCTTCTAAATTCTTTTTGGTGTGAGTGACAAATTTATAGCATTAAACCGAGAAGATAAACCAGCAGCGCCTGCAATAACATCATCCCATCTATGCCGGCAAGATAAACGAAATCTGAATTTGTTTTTTTTGTTGCTTCGATAGTAAAAATTGTTGCAAGCGCAGAAAGTAACATTGCGAATAATGTTGCTTTTTCAGGAGCATAGAAATAATGGACAACGGATAGAATAATAAACAAGCAAATAAAAGCATAAGACAAATAGTAAGATTTTTTTCTTCCTAAAATAACTGCCAGTGTATTTATTTTTTCTTCGCGGTCTATTTCAATATCGCGAATATCAAATAACAGGCAAAGCACAAACATGAAGACAAATCGTTTAAAAAAAACAAACGCAAAAATTCCTGCTTCTACAGGCAGGCTGTTGACAGGAAACCACACCGTAACCAATGTCCACAATAAAGCGAGGGTAATAATTTTAAGAAATCCATAGTCTTTTATTCTTTTTTTTCTTCCAAAAGGAATCACCGGGAAAGAATAAACAAAAGCAATGGCACCTAATACAGATAAAATAATAAAATGATGCAACCGAAAACTGAAAAAGCTAAAGAGAATTAAAACAATTCCGGTTGCCAAAAGAATTTTGTGCAGGCTTTTATGCGCGCGGGACCATGCCATTCGTTGGGAATTAGCTACAGCAGTAGTTTTTACAAGGTAATGAAGGTTGTACTGCGCAAGCGTTGCTCCAAACACAAAGCAATAAAAAGTAAACGCATTCAATGGAAAGTGCAATAGCAGGTTAGTTTCTATGCATAAGGCAACTGCGCAGGCGGCAATAAAAATGCTGCTGAATAAAATAAAGGCTGTTAACTTCCTGATCAATTATTGATGGATAATAATAATAGGTGGTGAAGATGCTGTATCGCTGGAATGCTGAGCTTTATCTTTAAGAACAAATTTAAAAATGGCGGTGTCGTTTTGATTGAGACATATTGGAGAACCTAAAGTGTTAATACCGCCTACATTATAAAACAAAGTTACCACCACATCGCCCTTTTGATTTTTAGTTGTAGGGAAGCCGGGAAGCGCAATTGATTCTGTGAAATTACTGAAGGGACAGTTGGCCACTTCTTTGGCTACAAAAAGGCTATCTGTTAAATCACCTTCGGCATCGGTAAAAGAAAGTGTAAATTTTACTGCTTCGCCGGATTGAACAGTGCGAATATTTTCTGATTTATATTTTAACGAAGGTGTTGAAGAAAATTTATCTTTATTACACGATGTTCCTAATACTAATAAGAATATTGAAAATAAAAGAGTGTGTCGCATCTTTGTGTTTTGAACCCCCAAATTTAATTATTTAAAACTGAATAACATTTTAGAAATATCTGAATGGGAAAATAAAATCTTCGCAGCGACTTATTATAATTTTGATGAGCTTGCGTTAAAGATTTTTCAACTTCAATATGAGCAGAATGAAACTTACAAAACATATGTTGACACGCTGGGTGTAAATCCCCAGGCAGTTAAGGCTTTACAAGATATTCCGTTTCTTCCTATTCAATTATTTAAAAATATTTCCATTACTACTACGGAGTTTGAACCTCAAATAATATTTGAAAGTAGTGGAACTACCGGCGAAAATACAAGCCGCCATTTTATAAAATCTTTAGCAATTTACCGTGAAAGTTTTCTCAGAACATTCCAAACGTTTTACGGAAGCCCTTCTGCGTGGTGCATTTTAGGATTATTACCCGGATATCTCGAAAGAAAAAATTCGTCATTGGTATTTATGGCCAACGAGCTTATAAAAAAAAGTAATCATCAATCCAGCGGATTTTATTTGCATGATTATGAAAAACTTTATAAAGCAATTGTACATAACGAAATTATTGAGCAGCCCACTTTGCTTTTTGGGGTAACGTTTGCATTACTTGACTTTGCAGAAAAATATTCTTTAAAGCTTCACAACACAACAATTATTGAAACCGGCGGCATGAAAGGAAGAAGGGAAGAAATTACCCGTGAAGAAGTTCATAAAATTCTGTGCGATAAATTCGGAGTTCAAAATATACATTCAGAATATGGAATGACCGAGCTGCTTTCACAGGCATATTCAAAAGACAAAGGCTTGTTTTATTGCCCCGAATGGATGAAAGTTTTAATACGGGAAGAAAATGATCCTTTTGCCATTACTGAAAAAACATTAACGAGCAAACCAGTAGCAGGCTTATTAAATATTGTCGATTTGGCCAACCTTTATTCCTGCTCCTTTATTGCCACTGATGATGTAGCAAGATTATATAAAAACGGCTCTTTCGAAGTTTTGGGCCGTCGTGATATGAGTGACATGAGAGGTTGCAGCTTATTAGTTCAATAGACAATGATCAATGGGCAATAAGCAATTTGTCAATAAGCAAACAATTCACCAATATAACAATTTAACAGTTCAACAGCCAACCATCTTATTCCAATTTTCAACATATAACAGGCACACAATTTGTAATTTCAATTTATCATTCACTTAAACAAAAAATCAAACAAATGAAAAAGTTATTATTTCTGTTAATGTTTACTTTTAGTATTGCCATGGTTACCCAGGCACAGGACGACAAAGACAAAACAAAAAAGACTTCAACCGTTCCGCAAAAAGTGCACAATACTTTTAGCAAGCATAAGCACTACAAAGGCCACAAAACAAAGCATGAACATAATGGTGTTATGCATAAACACAAAGTTGATAACAAAGAAGGAGAGGTAAA
>JBEPVC010000217.1:0-4268 GCA_041691235.1 Chitinophagaceae bacterium | reverse complement strand
GCGCCAGCACGCCAAAATATTTTTGCATTTTTTCTGTCATTACTATTTCAAAAAGTTTTTCCTTGCTTCTGAAATAATAATTTAATAAGGCCAGGTTAATGCCGGCTTCCTCAGCTATATCCCTTGTACGTGTTGCAGCATATCCCTTTTTACCAAATACTTTCCTGGCTGCTTCTTTTATCTTTTCTTCCGTCGAAACGCTGATTTCTTTTTTAACCTTCTTTACCATTTACTAAAATTGATTCCGGCAAAGCTAAAAACTATTTTTAAATTTAAACAAATTATTTAATCATTTGATTAAAATTAAAACCAGTGAATCCGGCAGGCTTAAACAGCACTCCGCCGAAAGTGTATTAGATACACCTCCGGCGGAATATTATTTTACAGAACAAAGATTAAATTCAGCTGTTCTATCCCATAATCAAAATATCAATTCTTTTTAAATTCTTCATATACATCCATTTCGCCTTCGCTACTTACCCTTATAAGTTTGAAATCATCTGCGCCTTCCAAATGAACAATATATGTGGGTGCGCCTTGTGTATCACCGGTTTCTATTTCCTGAACTTGTGTGATTTTGTCATCAAAGTAGGTACGCTTAACAATATTCCTGATTTCAACGGGTAATTTATTTTCGCTGTAACATTTTAAAGAACCTTCCCATTTCCCGCTTTTGCTATAAAATACTGTGCTGCTAATTCCATCCAAATTAAATTTTGCTGTAAAGCCATCTTTAATTGAGGTCCATTTTTCATCACTTACATTTTCGTAAGATTTTTTGAAAGCTTTCATTGCTTTTGTGCTAACAGCATCAAGATTAGCGGTGTTAGCTTTTTCTGCAGGAAATACGGATTTATTAATTTTAATAACACTTTGCTTATCAAGCGAAGCGAAATTATTAGCTGAGCTTTGGGCTTTAGCTCCATTGTTTAATGCCAGAGCAGGAATGCATCCTGCTATAACGGCGATAAGAAAATTTTTCATTTTTTTTAATTTAAAGTGTTTGAATTTATTTTTTGTTTGTTGATGATTTGTCGCAGAAAGATGAAAAGGGGAAACAAAAAAATTTTATTATCCTGTTTTGAATCATTTATGCACGATAAACGTTGCTCCTGTGTAATCAACGGAAATCTCGTGAACCATGATATAATAAAAGGAATCAAATAATTTTTGGCCACATTGGTTAAAAAAAGCAATTCAAAACATTTTAAGTATTATGGAATTGTGTTATCTTACTATTACAGTTAGTATGTATGCCGAGCTTCTCACCCGTAGTTTCTGATGAAGAAATAATACGGAACCTTAAAGAAAGTAAGTTGGTGAAAAATAAAGCTGAAGAACAATTG
Source organism: Chitinophagaceae bacterium (assembly GCA_041691235.1). Lineage (GTDB taxonomy): Bacteria > Bacteroidota > Bacteroidia > Chitinophagales > Chitinophagaceae > Ginsengibacter. The sequence continues at coordinate 2,922 of JBEPVC010000217.1, read as the reverse complement.
TTCAGCAGGCATGCTTATTTTATTAAAGAAGGAATTATCAAATATTCTCTGGACCAGGAAGAAGCTTTTAGCGCTTACTCCGATACAATCTTGCAGGCAATTAATAATGTATCAACCGGCCGTTTTGAAAAGCGATCTTCCCTGAAAACATATCTCTATAAAATATTTAATAATAAATGTGTTGACTTAATAAGAAAAAAAACGACCAATAAAAGCAGTGTTCATCATGCAGCGCCAATATCGGATATGCTCTCAATAATTTCTGATCCGGCAAAAACAGTTATTCAGCAATTAATTGAAAAAAATGATATGGAGTTTTTAAGAATAAAATTGAATGAGATTGGTGAAACGTGTAAACAATTATTAAACATGTTTGCTGAAGGGTATAGTGACAAAGAGATATTTACAAGTATGGAATATAAATCACCGGATGTTGTAAAAACAAGCCGTTTGCGTTGCCTCGATAAATTGCGTCAGTTGTATAAAAACCAAAAAGTGTAAATGGATAATACAGAATATATAGAAACCTATTTTAAAAGTAAGAATAGCGACGCAGATAAACAGGCATTCGAAAAAAAGATTTTGGAAGATGCAGAATTTGCTGAAGAAGTGGCTTTTTATATTTCGGCCAATGGATTAATTCAACAACAAATATTTGATCAGAAAAAAGAAAGATTCAGAAATCTTTATGAACAGGGGAAAGTGATCCAAATAAAACAACCCGTAAGAAATATGTGGAAATATCTGGCTGCAGCCAGTGTTATTTTTGCAGTTATTCTTGTTACCTGGTTTCTACCAGGCGGTAAAAATTCAACAAAGCAGTTAGCTGATGCCTATGTCGAACAAAATTTTAAAACCTTAGGTGTAACGATGGGAAGCCAGGATAGTATTCAAGCTGGATTGAATTTATTTAATTCCAACAAGCTTAATGAAGCTTTATCTATGTTTGAAATTATTTCAAAAAATAATCCTGAAAACAGCACTGCAAAAAAATATACGGGTATTGTCTCCTTACGTCTTAAGAATTACGACAAGGCTTTAGCATATTTTTCTATGATTGAAGCTGATAAAAATTTGTATAGTAACCCGGGCAAATTTTATAAGGCGATTACTTTATTGGAGAGAAATAATAACGGTGATAAAGAAGCCGCAAAATTATTATTGGAGGAAGTAAGAGATCAAAACCTTGAAGGTAAAAATGAGGCAGAAGAATGGTTGAAAAAATTTTAGTATCTAACAATTTTAATCATAATTTAAATTTTACATCATGAACAATCTTTCAAAAACAAAATCATCAGTAGAATCTGAGCATGAATCCGCAGTAAGCTACAAAGCTCCTAAAAATAGCTACGCGATTATAAAAATAAAAGAAGAAATAAAGTTGAAAATAGAATTTAAGAAGGGTATTACCCAGGAGCAAAAAGTGGAAACTTTGATGGCAGTTAATAAATCTTCTCTTGACTACCTAGCATCCTTCCGAAAAGCAAAACCAATACAAGTATATAATACCAGTTTTTCCTCTAAAACCACAAATATAAAGGATGACGAGGCTGGAATTATTAGTGCTAATGCTACTTTTGGATATGCCGCCACTGAAGCAGTGCCGCCGCCGAAGGTAGGAGGAGGGCCACACAGAGAAATATTTGACGGTCTTCCACTTTCACTTCAAAATAACATTAAAACATTAAAAAGTATTAAAATAACTCAGTAGCTTATCAATAATTTGATATGCTAAATCATTTTTAATAATGATAGTATTTGCGAAAATCTTTTCTTTAAAAAAAGACTGCAAAGCTTTGATTATAGTTTCTGCTGTTTTAGTTTTTGGGAATAGTGCATGGGCTCAAAAAAAAAGCAATACTCTATTAAGAGATAAAATACTTTCTATTTATAATTCTCCAGAAAAAAAAACTGGTGAACAGTTAAAAGAATTGTTGCAAATGCAGCAGGAAATGAAAACATTTCAATTGCAGACAGACTCTTCCTATATGTTACTGCTGCAAAAGATGGGGGTATTATACTTTAAGCAATCAGATTACAACCAGGCAATAAATTTTACCAATGAATCCATCCAAATCGCAAAAAAATTTCTTAGCAATGCGTTACCATTAGTACAAAATTATTCCAATCTCTATTATTATTATAACAGTGCTAACCAATTAAAAACTAAATACGAAGTCATTGATAGTTGTATCGCTTACGCCTTTAGATGTGGGCAGGGCTTTGATATGGCCATCGGTCCATTAGCTGATAAAACCGAATATCTGTTTAATAAAGGAGAATATAGCTTATGTAGTAAGTATGCAAGGCTGGGAGAGGATATTACCATTAAATATTCTCATGGAAAAGATAGCATTACAGGAATTGCTTCTTTTATCATAAACCAGGCTAACGCCTTGTATTTTTCAAAAAATAGTTTTGAAGCAGAAAACCTTTTACAACTTAAAGTTTTACAATTCACACAAACTGGCAATGACAAATTACTCGGCTCTTTTTATAGCTTATTAGGATTAATTAAAAGAGACAATAAAAATTATACAGAGGCACTTTCTTATTTTCAACAGGGATACAAAGAAAATAAAAAGATTGGGTTTAAAAAGGCATGCGCACAGGATCTCACTGCAATAGGTACTTTGTATGCAAAGCATTTTAATGAATATAGTAAAGGATTGGATTATTGTGATAAAGGATTAAAGTATGCCGAAGATTCTTCGGATTCCTTATTTATTCTCAAGCAGATTGCAAATATTTATGTTTTAAAAAAAATATACGATTCGTCCCAATATTTTTTTAAACTTGCATATAACACTGTTCAGGCTGGAATGAATGAAACGACCATGTTGCAAAATTCTTTTCAGTTTCCCGGCTTCAACCTGCTGCAAAATTTATCAGACCTTACCACAGATAAAGGAGATGCTTTTG
>JBEPVC010000216.1:0-4288 GCA_041691235.1 Chitinophagaceae bacterium | reverse complement strand
TCTGGTTCAAAATCGTTTTTAAAAGGAGAAACAATTTTTATTTCTGTTTTATTGTGATGAGATAAATACGCGCAAACATCTTTAGCGACGCCCATATGACTCATCGCATCCATTCTGTTAGGCGTGAGGCCTATTTCAAAAATCCAATCATTGTAAGGTTTATAATAATCGTAGGCTAAGGTTCCTGTTTCGGCATTTTCAGGCAAAACAATAATTCCACTGTGATCTTCTCCTAAACCAATTTCGTCTTCAGCACATAACATTCCCTCACTTTCGATTCCACGAATTTTAGATTTTTTAATTGTAAAAGGTTCACCTTTTAGCGGATGTAAAGTTGCGCCAACTTCAGCGATCACTACTTTTTGGCCGGCAGCAACATTGGCAGCCCCACAAACAATTTGCAGCGTTTTACCGTTACCGTTATTTACCGTTGCAATTTTTAATTTGTCGGCGTCGGGATGTTTTTCGCAACTTAGAACCTCACCAATTACAAGGCCTTTTAGGTTATTGGTAATCTCCTCAAAATTTTCCAGGTTTTCTACTTCAAGCCCAACTGAGGTTAAGATTTGCCCGAGTCTTTGCGGGTCTTCCTGTAAGGTTGAGCTTATCTTATTTTCGGGGAGATAATCATTTAGCCAATTGTAACTAATCTTCATATTTTTTGTTGAAAATATTCGCCGATTCTGATTTTAAAGACTTCAAAAATAAGAAAGATGCTGTTAAGAATCTTTTGAAGTTTTTAAAAGCTTTTGCTGTCGCGGGCTTAAGAAGAGATAACAATTTTTCATGGCTGAAATTGTCAAAAAAATGCACAGGTTATTAATGGATTTTTGAATTATCAGCCAAAAATTTTATAAATTATTTTCCTAACAAAGGTGTGTGTATAACCAGCAAACAAGAATTGAAAAATATTTTAAATTGTGTAAAATGGAAATATTTTTGGGGAAAACGTCTCGAAATTTGGGAATTAAAATGTGAATCTATGTGTATAAATATAGAGGCTTAACAATTTCTTTAAATAGGTTTTTGTACTTTACCTTAGACGCCCCTATCCTAAATACGAGAACTTTTTATTCAATTATTTTAAACTTACCAAAAAACGAACTTACAAAAAAATGGATCTTACTAACCTGAATAAAGAACGAAAATTGAGGCGAAAAAGCGGCTCATTGGAATTAGGAACAATGATGTTTGGAAAGGTGCCTCCCCAGGCAAAAGATTTGGAAGAAGCAGTGCTTGGAGCCATCATGCTGGAAAAAAATGCGTTTGATGTAGTAGTCGAAATTTTAAAGCCAGAGTGTTTTTATGTGGATGCTCATCAACGTATTTTCAGGGCAATGCAAGGCTTGCAACAAAAAAATTCTCCTATCGACTTACTAACGGTTGTTGAAGAGCTAAAGTTCCGGGAAGAACTTGATCTTGCAGGCGGCCCTTTCTATGTCACTAAGCTTACCAATTCTGTTGTTTCATCTGCTAATATTGAAGCTCACTCGAGAATTGTTCTGCAAAAATTCATTCAAAGAGAGCTTATAAGAATAAGCGGTGAAATTATTGGCGATGCATATGAGGAAAGCACTGATGTTTTTGACTTGTTAGATGAAGCCGAGACAAAGTTGTTTGAAATAACAAACAATCATCTTCGCAAAGATTACGCAAGCATAGATACTATATTGGTAAAGACCATTCAGCGAATAGAAGATCTCAGAACAAGACAAGATGAAATTACTGGGGTACCTACTGGTTTTTCAAAGCTTGATCACATTACTTATGGATGGCAGCCATCCGACTTGATTGTGCTTGCTGCTCGTCCTTCTGTAGGTAAAACGGCTTTTGCGCTTAACCTTGCCCGTAATGCAGCCCTCCATCCTACAAAACCTACCGTAGTTGGCTTTTTCTCGCTTGAGATGAGTGCAGGGCAACTTGTTCAAAGAATTTTGAGTGCTGAAAGCGAGATATGGCTTGAAAAAATTGCACGTGGCCGGCTGGAAGATCATGAGATGAAACAACTTTACAAAAAAGGAATTGAAAGGCTTGCTTCTGCTCCGATTCATATTGACGATACTGCAGCGTTAAATATTTTTGAGCTAAGAGCAAAATGCCGCCGTTTAAAAAATAAGCACAATGTGGGGCTCATAATAATCGACTATTTACAACTCATGAGTGGAACAGGCGAGAATCGTAACAGTAATAGGGAACAGGAAATAAGCCGCATTTCAAGAGATTTAAAAGGGTTGGCAAAAGAATTGCAAATTCCAATAATCGCGCTTAGCCAGTTAAGCAGGGAAGTAGAAAAAAGAAAAGAAGGAAATAAAATGCCGCAGCTAAGCGACCTTAGAGAATCAGGAGCCATTGAGCAGGATGCTGATATGGTTATGTTTCTTTACCGGCCTGAATATTATGATATCACCGCTAACGAGATGGGTGAAAGTAACAAGGGGGAAACGTATGTTCGCATTGCCAAGCATCGTAATGGCCAGCTCGATAATATTAAATTGAAAGCACTGCTTCATATACAGAAATTTGTAGAAGATGATGGGGACGATTTTAGCAAAAGCCTCCCGCAAGGCGGAAGTTGGAAACCTGTAAAAGATATTGACGGAGATGGTGCGAAGCTCTACATACAAAAGGGAAGCAAAATGAACGATGGTGAATTTGATGACGAAACACCATTTTAAAATCAATGCAATTACCATTTTTTTTTGAAGAAAATCTAGCGGGTTCAAATAAATTTATTTTAAGCGAAGAAAGTTCAAAGCATGTGGTGCAGGTACTGCGAATGCATGAGAACGATCAATTAGTTGTCACTAACGGTAAAGGACACGTGCTAACCGTTGCTATAACTAATGCCGATAAAAAAAAGACAGAAGTTGAAATAAAAAACAAAGAAATTATTTCACTTTCCGATTCAAAAATTTCTATCGCTATTTCCCTTATTAAAAATGCAAATCGCTTTGAGTGGTTTTTAGAAAAAGCTACTGAAATTGGTGTTTCGGAAATTATTCCACTTATTTGTAAACGTACAGAAAAGCATCATTTTAGACTGGAAAGAATGAAAAGCATTTTGATAAGCGCAATGCTACAAAGCAAACAGGCATGGCTACCTGAGATATCGGAGCCATTAAAATTTACTGATGTTGTAACACAAGAAAAAAGCCATCAGCAAAAATTTATCGCCCATTGCAATCAAGCCGATAAAAAAAATTTGAATGATTTAATAAAAAAAAACGCGGGGTCAAAAATAATCTTAATTGGACCTGAAGGAGATTTTACAGACGAAGAAATTAATTCCGCACATCATCAAAATTACATTCCTGTAAGCCTTGGAGAAACCAGGTTAAGAACAGAGACCGCAGGCATAGTAGCTGCGGTCTTGCTTTTAAATAGTTAAATGTAAATTAAATTATTCTTGAACAACAAGCCTGAAACCGTTTCCATGAATGTTTACGATTTCAATGCTGGGATCATTTTTTAGATATTTCCGAAGCTTGGCAATGTAAACATCCATGCTTCTTCCATTGAAATACGTATCGCTTCCCCATATTTTTTTAAGAGCTGTTTCCCGCGGCAACAAATCATTTTTATACTCGGCGAGCATTTTCAACAATTCATTTTCTTTCGGCGATAAAGTTTGCACATCTTTTCCGACACCTAACTGGCGCAGTCTTGGATTAAAATGATACTGGCCTAAATCATATTCAGCATTTACTTCTTCCCGATGCAATTCTTCATTTCGTTTTAAAATTGCTTTTATTTTATGAAGAAGAACATCACTGTCAAACGGCTTTGTAATATAATCGTCTGCTCCAAGCTTGTAGCCTTTTATAATATCATCTTTCATGGTTTTTGCTGAAAGAAAAAATAAAGGCATGTCCGGATCTACATTCCTGATTTCTTCTGCAACTGTAAAGCCATCCATGTTTGGCATCATTACATCCAGCAAACAGATATCAAATTTTTCGCGCTGAAAAGCTGCCAACCCCAACCTCCCATCTCTTTCCAAAACAACATCATAGTCATTAAGCTCAAGATAATTTTTCAATACCATGCCAAGGTTTGGGTCATCTTCACAAATTAGCACTCTCGGTTTTTTACTCTCCATAATTATTATGTATTTTTCTAATTAAAGGTATTCAGTTTTTATGAAATGTGTTTACAATATTTGAATTAGACTCCTATTTGTGAAAAATACAGCGGTTTAAAAAGTTAAAACATTTCTATAAAATTCATTTTGTAACTTTCAAAAAAAATACAATGGCTGATAAAGATGCGTTTATCCAGGCAATAAAAA
>JBEPVC010000215.1:0-4290 GCA_041691235.1 Chitinophagaceae bacterium | reverse complement strand
GGCTGGCTGGCGAGCAATGGCTTAAATTGTATTATGTAAGAAAGCACATCTTCATTGCTGCAATATTGCTTTTTATTCCAACCTAACTTTTCCATAAAATAAATATAATTAGGAAGGCCACTGCGGTGGCTCAACAATAATTTTACCGTTACATTATCATATGGAAAACCGGGAAAGAATTTTTTGAGATCATCATCAAGCGAAAGCTTGCCCATTTCCATAAGCTTTAATGTTGCCATTGCCGTAAAAGTTTTTGAAACAGAAGCAAGATGAAACGCGCTATGTGCCGTCAGGGAATCTTTTTTTCTCAAATTAAAATAACCATGATAATCTTCAAAGATCACCTGGCCTTTTTTAGCAACGAGTATGCCGCCATTAAATCCCCTGGCAACAAGGTCCTTATCAAAAAATGTTTTCACATCGTTATAGTACCTGTCAAAATCTTCTTTTGAAATATTGCCTGAAGGCGGCGGAACGTAAGCTGTGTCAGCTGTTATGGGTTTTGATTTATTTGCGGAACCTGAATTACAGGCAGAAAAAACCAACAAAAAGGATATTATACTTAAAAAAAATTTGTAACTATTCATTAAAAAACATTCATAGTTTAAGGGACTTATATTTGCAATATTACAATACAATATTAAAATGATAGAGAAAAAATCTACGAGTTATCCTAAAGAAAAAATAAATATTCTTTTTTTGGAGAATATAAGTAAGACGGCAGTAAAAAAATTTGTAGATGCAGGCTATGTATCCATAAAACAGATCCCTGGCGCTTTAAGCGAACATGATCTTATAAAAGAAATAAAAAATGTACACTTGCTTGGCATTCGATCAAAATCAAAAATAACCAGCCAGGTTTTAAGTAATGCTTCAAAGCTACAGGCAATAGGCTGTTTTTGTATTGGAGTGAACCAGGTTGATATTAACGAAGCCACAAAAAAAGGTATTACCGTTTTTAATGCTCCCTATTCAAATACGCGTTCCGTTGCTGAGTTGGTAATAGCTTCTTCTATAATGCTGATAAGAAAAATTCCTGATAAAAATAAAGCCGCTCATGAAGGTGAATGGCTAAAAGATTCAACAGGAAGCCATGAGCTTCGTGGTAAAACTTTGGGGATTATTGGCTATGGAAATATAGGCTCACAGGTAAGCGTACTCGCAGAATCACTTGGCATGAAAGTTATCTTTTATGACACGGAAACTAAAATGCCACTGGGAAATGCAGAAGATAAATCTTCTCTGAAAGAATTATTACGCTTTGCAGATATAATTACGCTTCACGTTCCTGATTTGCCCTCAACACGGAACTTAATAAACAAAACAAATTTGAAGTTTTGCAAGCCGGGTGCTATGCTTATAAATTATGCAAGAGGCAATGTTGTAGATCTGGATGCGTTGAGAATCGCTTTGCTCAATAAAGATTTAGGTGGTGCAGCAATTGATGTGTTTCCTGAAGAGCCGCAAAAAACCGGCGATAAATTTATAAGCCCTCTGCAAGGTTTGAGCAATGTAATTCTTACGCCGCACATTGGCGGTTCCACAGAAGAAGCACAACAAAATATTGGCGAAGATGTAAGCAGCAAGCTTTTTAATTACCTGGAAAAAGGAATTACAACGGGCTCTCACACAGTGCCGGCATTGAGCCTGCCACCGCAGGAGGGTACACACCGGATTCTTCATATTCATAAAAATGTGCCGGGCGTCCTCTCCGAGATTAATACAAAGCTTTCACTCAATAAAATAAATATTGTAGGACAGTACCTGAAAACGAATGACGAAATTGGCTACGTAGTGTTAGATGTCAGCAAAAATATTTCAGGCAATGCTCTAGAGCTTCTTAAAAAAGTGAAGGAAACAATTAAGGTAAGATTATTGTATTAAATATTTTATTTGCTTGTTGTTTTAACAGCACAGTGATAATTTAAAATAATAAAATGGATTCTTATTTTTTGCATGCGGCATGGAACAATCTCATCATGGCAAATTATGCTGTTCCACCGGATCTGCTTTCACACTTTATACCACATAAAACCGAGCTGGACTTTTTTGAGGGAAAAACGTATGTAAGCCTCGTGGGCTTTATGTTTATGAATACAAAAATTCTCGGCTTCAGCGTGCCATATCACATCAATTTCGAGGAGGTTAATCTACGATTCTATGTAAAACATAACGATAACGGAAACTGGAAAAGAGGAACGGTTTTTATAAAAGAAATTGTACCACGTTCCGCTATTACATTTATTGCCAACAGTCTTTATCGTGAAAAATATATCACAATGAAGATGAAACATTTTCATGAAGAGAAGGATATTGAAATGGAAACATGTTATGAATGGAAATATAAAAATAAATGGAACAGGCTTAGCGCATTGTCAGAAAAAAAATCAAAGCCAATGCGGATTGGGAGCGAAGAAGAATTTATTGCGGAACATTATTGGGGCTATACCAAATACGGAAAAAGCAAAACGTATGAGTATGAAGTTAAGCATCCGCGATGGGATATTTTTGATGCTTTGAATTATACAGTTGATTGTGATTTTGGAAATATATATGGTGAAGAATTTTCTTTTTTAAAAAATACAAAGCCCGATTCTGTATTTATGGCGAAGGGATCAGAGATAAAAGTTTATCACAAGAAAATTTTAGGATGAAGAAAATGTTTTCAGCAAATTTTTGCTTCGGGTTTTAAATGCCACCGTTTGATTTGATTTCTCAAATCCATTTATACCAGAGAATTTTTATTTTCATTTTGGTATTTGTGCAGCAACTCAGCCATCTTCTCAACCTCATCTTTTCGAACAATAATGTGCTTTAGATTTTCATTCATTGAAGAGTTTTGATATTCCATTTTACTTTCTTCATAGGTGCTTGCGGAGCTGTGAAATTCAGATGCACCTGTACTTTCAACGAGAGAAATAATATTTTCAGCAGTCACTCCTGAACCAGGCATAATAATAATTCTGTCATTTGCCTCTGTGATTAAATCTTTAATAAGCTGCACTCCATCAATTGCCTTAGGCTTTTGGCCTGAAGTTAAAATTCTTTCGCAGCCAATCTCAATAATATCCTCCAACGCCGAAAAAGGATTTAAAGCCCTGTCAAATGCGCGATGAAATGTTACACCTAACGGGTACGCCTGAGCGATAAGTTTTTTGCATCTTACCTTATCCACACTTCCATCTTTTTTCAACAAACCCAAAACAATTCCATCGCAACCTGTTTGTTTGCTCACATCAATATCAGCTTTCATTATTTGAAATTCTTCATCGCTGTATAAAAAGTCTCCGCTACGCGGGCGAATCATTACATACAATTCAATATCAAGTTTCTTTCTTGCCGCTTTTATAAATCCATAAGATGGCGTAGTTCCTCCTTCTGCAGGATTATCGCATAATTCTATACGATGGGCACCAGCGGCTTGTGCAGCAATACAGCTTTCAATATTAAAACCTATTATTTCTAACTTCATTTCTTATATTTCTTCATTGTCTTTAATCATTGGGTCAATCGGATTTAAATAACATTGACTTATTCTCCTATTGACTTATTGACCTATTGAACTATTGACCTATTACCCTACCTCACATCAGTTTACTATTCAAACATATATTTTGATGGATACATTTTTTCTTCGCCATTACTTTTTACGCAAAAGACAAATCCTTTTTGTATTGCATAGGCACCATATTGTCCTTTTTTATTGAGGGCGAGAAAACCAACCTGCAATGTTTTGGCTTTCTTCATATCGCGATTCACAATTCTTTCAACGGCTTTCTTGCAGGCAGCCTCAGGAGAATAACCTTGCCGCATATATTCAACAACGAGATGTGTACCGCAAATTCTTATTACTTCTTCGCCTACACCTGTTGAGGTAGCAGCGCCTACTTCATTATCTACAAAAAGCCCGGCACCAATAATTGGGGAATCACCTACCCTTCCATGAATTTTAAATGCCATGCCGCTAGTGGTAACTGCGCCACTCATATTTCCTGAAGCATCAAGTGCTACTAAACCCATGGTATCATGATTTGGTGAACCGTCATCAAAAAAAGACGGAGCAAAAGGGCCGTTTTCTTTTTTTTCTGTCTTATCCTCGGACTGGCTTTCAATATTAATCACTGGTTTGTATTCGCTTTTTTTCAACCACTCTTTGTACGCATTCTCTGCATCAGCAGATAATTTTTTTGGTTCTTTTGCAAAACCATTTTCTATTGCAAACTGCTGCGCACCCTCACCTACCAGCATTATATGCGGGGTAGTTTCCATAATTTTCCTGGCAACAGAAAC
>JBEPVC010000214.1:0-4307 GCA_041691235.1 Chitinophagaceae bacterium | reverse complement strand
GATGAGCTTGTTAGAAAAACTTACCTCGCATTAGTTTCTTCTGAAGAATATAAAGAATATATAGCGACGCAATCAAGAGATAAAAAATCGGAAAAGAAAATACTTGAATTTATTTTTTCTGATCTAATGCTTCCCGATGAAAATTTTATAAGTGATGTTGAAGGAAAATTTATTCATTGGGATGATGATGCAGAAATTATGATTACGCTCATGAGCGGATTTCTGCAGAAACCTTCATCATTTAATTTTGCGGAAATGGTCGGCAAAGAAAAGATGGATTTTGCCGTTGATTTGTTACAATGCGCTATTGATAAAAAACAATATACGCTTGAGCTTATCAAACCAAAATTAAAAAACTGGGATGCAGAGCGGATTGCTTCTCTCGACATGATATTAATGCAAATGGGTGTTTGCGAATTCCTTTTTTTTGAAACCATTCCGCCCAGAGTCACCATTAACGAATACATTGATCTCGCAAAGGAATACAGCACGGAACAGAGCGGCCACTTTGTAAATGGAATTCTCGATAATATTCATAAAGAATTGCTGGCAGAGAATAAAATAAATAAGAAGAATTTTAAAAACAGTACTTTATAATACCTTTGCAAAAAAATAAAAAATAATGAAGAGATTTATTGCCTTCTTGATTTTTATCTCCGCTTTTTTTTCATGCAACATACGCAATGCAAGAAACCACGGAGATGTACAAGCAGCAAATTTAAATCCGCAGTTTACTGATTCTACAACTGTACAAATAATTGATTCGGTTTATAATTTTGGAACAGTAGCTGACGGCGAAAAAGTTGAATACAGTTATCGTTTTAAAAATACGGGAAAAAAATCTTTAATAGTTTCATCCGCTGTGGCCAGCTGTGGTTGTACAGTTCCCGAAAAACCGGAAGAGCCCATAAAGCCCGGTGAAACAGGATTTTTGAAAGTTGTTTTTAACAGCAAAGGCAGGGTAGGAGAAGTGCACAAAGAAATTACCGTTACTTCAAATGCATATCCTAAATTTCCTGTTTTGCAATTAACAGGTCAAGTTACTTCAAACGATAAATAATTTTCTTTTAAAAGTTTTTTATAAATAAAACAAAACAGATAATATGAATGTAGCAATGGTTTATTTAATGTTGGGACAGGGCGGCCAGGGTGGTGGCGGTTTTCAATTTGTATTTTTAGGATTGATGATCCTGGTGTTTTGGATGTTTATGATACGTCCGCAGGCCAAAAAAGCAAAACTGCAAAAACAGTTTCTTGTTAATTTACAAAAGGGAGATAAAGTAGTAACGATTGCCGGTATTCATGGCACAGTAAATAAAATAAATGAAGACGGAACTTTTATGCTTGAAATAAATCCGGGTTCATATATTAAAATGGAAAAAAGTGCAATAAGCATGGAAATGACGGCTAACCTGAATAAGGTGCCGGCGCCCATAAAATAGTTAAATAATAAAAAGCCCTGCAGTTTGTGATGCAGGGCTTTACTATTTATGAAACCCGAATTTAAGGAGTTGATGAGCTAATGCTGTTATAGTAAGTTATTGCTTTCAAAAAATCATCTTCTTTTTTTGGCTTTAATTTATTTTCTTTTACATAAGAATCTACCTGAGATTTTTTATCTGATGTTAAGTCATCAAGAGAGGAAGAACTGAATTTAATCGGAATTACTTTATTATTTACCAAGGCGCTTTGAAAAGTGTGCAGCGTGTATTTTCTGGAATTGTTGACGATTCCGTTTGAGTAGTTTTCGCCCTCCGGTTTTTTATCATATTCCTGGAAGATGGTAATCTTTCCGCTGTCAAGCACCTGCACAAATTCCGCATCGTCAGGTTTGATATCATTTCTGAAAACCATATCACTTCTGAAATTATCAGAATGATCCTGGCTATAAATTTTAATCTCCGTCACATTATCACTAAATTCAAAAACCGTATCATTTTTTGAATACAAAAATTTATTCACAGCAGCATCCAGGTTTATTTTCCGTAGCATATATTTTTCGCCATTTTTTAATATCACTTCTCCTTCTCTCCAGTCATCGAATAACATTGGGTTTCCTTCAATAGAATTATCAGCTTTTTCTTTATAGGCGCGGTTTGCAAATGGTTCTGTAGATGTGTAGCCTGACGGTGATGAAAATCCATTATCCTGTGAAAAAGACAATGAGACAACAAAAGCAAGGAACAGGGTAAAGACTAATTTAAGCATTGTAAATAATTTTTTTATTTAAAAAATGTAATGGTTAATGATTTCCTTTAGTTATAGTTATATACTGAATGATCAGGATTTTAAATAAATATTTTCGGGAAAATAGTTTTTATATAAGCTAAATGTTATGAAGCAGATGTATTGAGGCTATTGTAAAAGCCCACTGCTTTTAAAAAATCATCTTCTTTTTTTAGTTTTAATTTATTTTCTTTTACATAAGATTCCACCTGGTTTTTTTTGTCTGACGTTAAATCGTCAAGAGCTGCAGAACTAAATTTTATAGGAACTGCTTTATTGCCAACAAGTGCATACTGGTTAATATGCAAAACATATTTTCTTGTGTTGTTAACAATACCGTTTGAGTAATTTTCGCCTTCGGGCTGTTTATCATATTCCTGGTAAATGGTTATTTTACCTTTGGTGAGAACTTGTACAAAATTGGCTGCAGCAGGATTTACATCACTTCTGAAAATCATATCTGAAGATGGATCATTCACATGATTGTCACCATAAATTTTTATCTCTTTTACATCATCAAAAAATTCATACATGGTATCATTCTTATAATAAATAAACTTATTTCTTGAGGCATCTAAATTCATTTTTTCCACGTGGAAAATTTCATTGTTTTTTAATGTTACCTCACCACTCTTCCAATCGGTAAAAAATAAAGGTGTTCCCTCTACATCCCCTAATTTGTCATTAATATTAAAATGCTGGCCTCTGAATGGATCGGCTAAAATGTTGCTCTGATCTGTACCATTCAAGTGAACAGGCAAAGTACCATTTGTAGCTCCGGAAGGCCTGACTATATTTTGTGTAAATGCCAATGAGATAAACGAAAATGATAACGCAGTGAAAAGAAATTTTAGCATGCTTTATAGTTTTTAGCCGTCAAAGATAATGGATAATCAATTTATTACCCACACTTTAAAAGGCTAATAAAATATTAATTTTTGATACATTTGGGTATGTTGAAAATAGGCTTAACAGGAGGCATAGGAAGTGGTAAAAGCACTATTGCCCGCATTTTTGAAGTGTTGGGTATTCCTGTTTACTATGCTGATGACGCCTCTAAACGGCTGATGAGTGAGAATGAAGAATTAAGAGACAAGATCAAAGAAGTATTTGGAGAAGATGCATACATCAATGGCGACCTGAACCGCAGGTATTTGTCTGAACAGGTTTTTAACGATGAAAGTAAACTAGCCTTGCTCAATTCTTTCGTTCACCCCGCAACCATTAATGATGCAGAGCAATGGATGCAAAAGCAAGTAGCCCCATACGTTATAAAAGAAGCTGCGCTAATTTTTGAAAGCGGGTCACAGAAAGACCTTGACTATGTAATCGGAGTAAAAGCGCCGGAGCAATTACGTTTGCAAAGGGCTATGCAACGTGATACTATATCCGAAGAACAGGTAAAAGCAAGGATGAATAAGCAAATGGATGAAGAAACCAAATTGCGTTTATGCGACTTCATTATTACTAATGATGAAGAACATCCTGTAATTCCGCAAGTACTCAGCCTCCATGAAAAGTTTCTAAAAGGTTTATAGGTCTTACTACATTATTACATCAGCACATTATCACATTAAGTTCTCCAATCCCTTCTTAATTCTTTTGAATCCTTCCTCAATATTTTTCATATTATTTGCAAACGAGATCCGTATGCAATCAGGCTCACCAAAAGCATCGCCGGTTACCGTGGAAACGTGTGCTGTATTTAAAAGATACATGCAAAGGTCGCTTGCATTATTAATTACTTCACCGCCGGCTTTCTTTCCAAAATATTTTTTTACTTCAGGAAAAACATAAAACGCCCCGTCAGGATCTGTGCACCTTATGTCGGAAATTTCCTTTAATAACTCCATCACCTTCACTTTACGGGCTTTAAATTCTTTTACCATTTCGTATGTAGCAGACAGCGGTGAGTCAAGTGCTGTTATGGCCGCTCTTTGGGCTATTGAATTGGTGCCGCTTGTAAATTGACCCTGAATTTTTTCACATGCCTTTGCAACTTCCTGGGAAGCTGCAATATATCCGAGTCTCCATCCGGTCATTGCAAATCCTTTGCTTAATCCGTTTATGATAATCGTTCG
>JBEPVC010000213.1:0-4308 GCA_041691235.1 Chitinophagaceae bacterium | reverse complement strand
AAAGTGTACATTTGAATCAGCTATCAATTCAAAAACTAACATTATTAAAACACCTTTCCCAGGCAAACCCACTAAATATTCTTTCATCCAAAGCAACTTAAAGTTGAACAGTTACGCTTTTGTTATTTCAAAAAAAGCTTAACTGCCATCCCTGGTTGAAAAAATGTGCTAAAATAAGATTACAGAAATCCGTTTATAACCTGACTTAATTTTCTTGTATGCAAGCAGACAAACCAATTGCAATAATTGGCGGTGGCATCGCTGGCTTAACAGCGGCAAATTTTTTAAAGCAAAATAATATCCCGTTCGTTTTGTATGAAGCGGGTAATAAGCTGGCTGGTCTTGCTGCAAGCTTTAAAGACAAGGAAGGATTTAGCCACGACTTTGGTGCTCATTTCATCACCAATCGTTTAGCAAAAGCCATTGGTGTAGGATCAGATTGCAGGCTTGTAAAACATTATGGCGAAGCAGTGTGGCTTAAAGGGAAAAGCCATGGCTATCCTTTCGGGCTTATAAAAATCCCGAGGATGTCGCTAAGTTTTGTAAGCACAAAGATTAAGTCATTAAAAAATAACGGCCACATGCCGGATACGGCAGCTGAATGGATTACCAATCGCTATGGTGCTGCTTTTGCTGACGAAGTAGCCTTGCCGCTTGTAGAAGCGTGGTCAGGATCATCGTCAAAAAATTTGTCCCCCGCAGTTGGTGCAAGTCTCCCGGGAAGTATTGCCAAAACTTTTTATTTAAAAACTGCATCTTTAATTACACGCCGTGCAGTTGCCTGTGGCTATAATTATGAAATGCCTGAAAAGCCGGGTGTATGGCATGTTTACCCAAATGGCGGTATTTCTACTTTATGCAAAAAGCTGGCTGAAGGTTTGGAAGATTCTATAAAACTGGAATCGCCGGTTGAAGAAATTATTGTTGAACATGAAAAAGTTATTGGTGTAATGGTGAAGGGGATAGTCCACCAGGTTTCAGCAGTTATAAGCACAGCACCTGCTAATATTTTAGCAAAAATGGTTAAGGGCACAAATGCTTTACAGGGTATTGTAAATTTCAGGTTCAGGCCTATGGTATTTGTGAACATGCGTTTTGAGGGATCGCATATTTTGCCTGATACTGTATTATGGTTTCCTGAAAAGAGATATCCATTTTTCCGGCTTACAGAAGTCACGCGGTCAATGCCGTGGCTGGCGCCGGAAGGCAAAGCGATAATAACCGCTGATATTGGTTGCCAAAAGGACGATGAGTTTTGGACTATGGATGAAGAAAAACTGACGGAGTTGTGTTTAAAAAATCTTGAATCTGTAGTACCTGGTATTAGAAAGAAATTTTTAGGAAGTAATATTTTGCGAACAACGATAGCCTATCCCGTTTTTTTAAATGAATATGAAAAGGAGCGTCGCGAATTTGAAAAATCAACACACATTGAAAACCTTTTGAGTATTGGCCGCAATGGAGAATTCGCTCACAGGTTTATGGAAGATGTTTACTGGCGCACCCGAAAAAAAGTGGCAAACCTTGTTAAACAATTAGCATAAAAAATTAAAGGCTTCTTCTCTCCCATTTTTTATAATCAATTTTATTTTGATTGTCGAACAAATAGAGCCACTTTATAAGAAAGCTTTTAAAAAGCTGTCATCGGATCGTAGTTCCACCAGTTCTTAACATACACACGATTCAGTTAAGCGACCAGCCTTTTCCTGTGCTTTTAAAATTTAAAATACTTGCTTGTACCATGTGCGGAAAATTTTAAAAAAAACATTAGGTAATATTATAATATCACACTATAAGTATTTAATTTAGATATGTAATTAGTTTGATATGTTCAACGAGAAAGAGGAAACATCATATCCAAATACAGAAGTTGTGATGATAATATTATTTCTCGGTGTTATAGTTGCATTGATTGTTTCGTTATTAAACTGGAATTAAGTAGTTGGTTTTTCAGAATAGTATACAGAGCAAAGCCAGAGTTTATCCGGCTTTGGGGAAAAATAAAAAGCCTCATTGAGGCTTTTTATTTTTAATTAATGGCCGGATACTTTTTCTATATTTTTAGTTAATGTAATTGTTATTAAAGATATTTATATTTACAGTCTCTCTTTTTACCCCTTAGAACATGTACAGGCTAAAATTATTTTTAGGATTTTTATTTTTTCTTACAGGATGCGCTTTAGCGATATTTTTATTGGCAATGTCTCTCCAGGAAACTTCTATCGTAAATGTTGATACATGGATGGTTTGGCTCGGAATTTCTTCGTTCTTTTCAATTTTAGCAGGCGTAGTTTTATTACGCAACACAGACAGATAATTTTTTACTAACTATCTAGACTATGGCTTTAGCTTTTAATTAACAGCGATTCAATTTTCTGTTTTATATCTTTTATGCTGAAAGGCTTTTCAATTATATCATCGGCATGGCAATCTTCGAAAGATTCTAATTTATCGCGGCTTGCAGAAATTAAAATAACCGGTATGTGTTTGGTTTCTTCTTTTTGTTTTAAATTTTTACAAAGTTCTCTCCCATCAGCATCGCCAACATTTATATCTAGAAAAATAAGGTCGGGCTTATGGTTTTCCAATTCCCACAAAAATTTATTTTTCGTGTCTGCAGTCTTTGCTTCGTAACCATTTATCTCCAAAATTATCTTGAACACATTCAGTAAATCGTTGGAATCGTCGAGAATTAAAATGTTGGCCATTTTGTGACAGTTAGTTAAGCAACGAAAAGAGATGTTCACCCAAAGTAATGGATAGAAATGTAAGTTAATTGTTTTTTAGATAAACATATTAAATTAAATTAACCTATATTTAGAATGGTTTTATCAGGATTTAAAATAAGTTAAGGCTACATTTTTATGCAGCCTTCTTTTTTAAATTGAATGAACGGCATCAATACAATAACTACACGTTCCTATAATTAAGCCTACCTTGTAGAAATGACGGAACAGAAAAAGGTGCAGTTTGTATGCTTTGAAACAACCCTCGACAGCGAACTATTTATTCAGCGATGGGAGAAATACACAAGATCTTTAAACAGCGATTTGGATGTTGTATTGCAGCAGTCTGAAGCGAATGGCATTTTCAGGTACATTGCGCAGCATCGCTTTGTTGAGGGAGAATTGCAATTTGTATTTTCAAGGGAAGGAAGAGTATCGCGCGTTGTGCAGGAGAGAATAAAAACAACGCAGGCCGGCGGCTATTCAATGTTACAGAAAGAAAGATTGCATGATGCAAATCCCGGTGAGAAAAAAGTTTTTGCCTTTCTTACTAATCCCAGGGCTAATCTTACATTATATAAAAAATTATCTGCTGGCAGCGCTGATTTGAATATTTATGAGCCATATTATGAAAATTGCAAGTACGCTTATATTCTCGAATATTTTGTAAAAAATAAGCACGTTGCCCCATTGCTTGAGCAATTAAAACAACATGATATTATTGAAGCTGGCGTATATAAAAAATGCACATTTGTTAAAAGCGTTGAAAAAGATACAGCCAAGGCGCTTTATGTATGGCCAAAATAAAAACAAGTTTTTTACGTTGACTTTATATGACAAGTAAGCAATAAGAAATAAATTATCTAAATCCTTTCAATGAATACAGAAATAAATCAACAGCAAAAATTTATTGAACAATTTTCAAAATTAGCTGAAGGTGCTTCTCAAAAGTTCAAAGATAAATGGGACCAGGATGTAATCTTTATAAATCCTACTCACGAAAGAATGACCCCGAGTTTAAATAGCGGCGCTCTCCATCTTCTGTCTACCGAAGAACGCAAAAAATTTGAAATCCTTCGTAATAAATATTTTGCGAAAGATCTTTAATTTTCTTACCAAAGATTTAAACTGAGACCTTAATTGAATTCCGCTGATATTTTAAAAACAATTAATTTTATTTTTCGTTTATGGTACAACGTTAGAATGGCTAAGCTTTATTAATATAAGCTTAGCCATTCTTTTACCAGGTATTTCTCAATAACAAATTGCCGGTTATTCTTCAGATTTAAATACAATGGGCAAAGTCATGCTTACTTTCACGGGCCTGCCCATTACAGTTCCTGGTTTCCACTTAGGCATAGATGACACTACCCGAACTGCTTCTTCATCAAGTCCATCACCAAGCTTTGGGCTAAACGAATGAGCATTTTTAACAACTCCATCTTCATTAATTATAAACTTTACGTTCACTTTTCCCTCCTTGGAATCATCTAACGCGGACTGCGGATAGCTAATGTGATTATTAATATAATCTTCGATTGCTGATGAACCGCCGTCATATGCAGGCATTACCTGAGAATAG
>JBEPVC010000212.1:0-4308 GCA_041691235.1 Chitinophagaceae bacterium | reverse complement strand
AATAATGAGACATAAACAAAAAAGCGACAATTGAATTGCCGCTTAAGATACTCGCTAAACCAACTATATTAAAATTAAAATGGCAGATCATCTGCAGGCTCTTCCATATCAGCGGTAACTTTTGCATTGCTGGTTGTCGAAGAATAAGATGATGAAGACGAAGACGGGTTTGTGCTACCCTGGTTATCTGTTCGTCCGCCTAAAAGCTGAACTTCGCGTACCCGCATCCGTAAGGTTGCAGCAGCCTGGTTGTCTTTATTCATATAGCCTTCTGCATCAGCAGAACCTTCAGCAAAAACAAGCTGGCCTTTTTTAAGATAAGGCGAAATGGCTGTCCTGTCCGTCCAATAAGCACATTCAACCCATGTTGTGCGCTCTCTTGAAGCGCCTGTAGAATCTTTAAATTTTTCTGTGTGGGCTACACTGAAATTGATAACGTTTTTTCCGTTGACTTCTTTAACGATACAATCTTTACCAAGATTGCCGATAATTTGTAATTTAATCATGACTGTGTTTTTAATTGTGAACCGATGTATCTGAACGGCCGCATTCTAATTGTAAGAATGAAGCGAAATCTAATGGTTGATTACAAACCTAATTCATTTTCTTTTTTAATGAGCTCACCTGGTCTTGCAGGTTACTCACAAGATTTACCAGTGAATCCACATCCCAGCGTTGCTGCATGGTTATTTTATTTATTGCTGCCTGTGCCTGCCACATTTCAAGTACATCTGCTGTATGCACCTGGTACGGCTGGTATGCAGGGTTATCACTTACAAGGGTAAGTTTGTTTTTATTTTTATTGCTTTTAATTACGCGTTTGTA
Source organism: Chitinophagaceae bacterium (assembly GCA_041691235.1). Taxonomy (GTDB): domain Bacteria; phylum Bacteroidota; class Bacteroidia; order Chitinophagales; family Chitinophagaceae; genus Ginsengibacter. The sequence goes on along the minus strand of JBEPVC010000212.1, from coordinate 3,483 downwards.
AACAATGCCTTCACTCTTGCTTACCACAATATAGGCAGCATTGCTTTTTACATTTTCTATATTTTCTATTTTTTCACCGACGATAATACTGCCGCTTGGAGTAGGCATCATGCTGTCACCTATAATTTCAAAAGCGCGGTATGTTCCGCCAGAAAGCATGGGCAATGTAAACGTGTTAAGCTCATCAATAAATTCATTATCTGCGTAACCGGCAAGATAACCAGCGGCTGCCTTTACTGGAACGAAATGAATAATATTCCTGTCAGCGCTCATCATTTTTAGCTGCCGTCTTTTTGCAAGATAGCTGGAGCCTTTGGATTCACTAAGATCATGCAGCAACAGCTCGTCAAGCGTAACCTTAAATATGTCTCCAACGATTTCCAGAACATCTGTGCGGGGTTCTGCACGCTCTTCTTCGTAAGCCCCTACAAGAGATCTCTTGATACCAAGCTTAGACGCAAATTCTTCCTGTGTCCATCCGCGAAGCTTGCGTAAGTATTTTAGATTTTGACCGGCAACTGCCATAAGCTGACTAATTAATTTAGAACAAAAATACTAATTAATTTAGTTTGGCAAAATTTATTTTATATTTTTTTTTAACGTCTTCTGCTAATTTTTTTTTAAATGACTTTCTCGTCTATCAATAACATCATATTTCTATTTTAAACTTTTTACACATCTTTACCGAAACATGTTATTCATTTTTAGATAAGAAATATTATGGGCAGCATTAATGCAGAGCAGTTTTTAATCATAATATGCGGACTTGTTATTTTATCCTATTTTTTTTCCATTATAGGAAAATACATTCGTATACCTTCTGTGCTGTTATTATTATTTGCAGGTGTTGGATTTCGAATAGCCGCTGATTATTACGGTATAAAATTTTCATTTCCTGACAGAGTAATTGAAGCCCTCGGTGTTATTGGCCTTATCATGATTGTGCTGGAAGCGGGCCTGGATCTAAGGCTTGGAAGGAGCAAACTGAAAATTATCCGTAACTCATTTTTTGCTGCGTTGTTTATTTTTGCTTTTTCTGCAGGCCTTATTGTTTTAATATTATTTAATTGGCTGCATGCCCCGGTTGATAAATGCATTATATATGCAATACCGCTTTCCATTATGAGCAGCTCTATTATTTTGCCAAGCTTACATCTTCTTTCAGAAAGCAAAAAAGAATTTCTTGTTTATGAAGCTTCCTTTTCTGATATCATTGGCATCCTGGCTTTCAATTATTTTGTAGCAAATGAAGCCGTAAGCGCAACATCATTAGGCATCTTCGGAATTAATTTATTGATTTCAATTTTACTGTCGCTTATTCTTTCTTTGGTATTACTCTTTATTCTCGCAAAAACATCTTTAAATATTAAGTTCTTTCTTATCTTCTCACTGCTTGTGTTGATTTATACCACAGGTAAAATTTTGCATCTTCCTTCGTTGCTTATTATTCTATTTTTTGGAATGATGATGAACAACTGGGATAAAATAAAATTGCCTTTTCTAAGAAGATTTTTTCCCGATTCGGAGGTAACAGATATCAGGACTTTTCTTCACTCTATTACTGCCGAAAGTTCATTTCTTATAAGAACGTTCTTTTTTATTCTTTTTGGATTTTCAATGCAGCTAAGTTTTTTGAATGATATGGGAATTATTAAAATAGGGCTTCTTATTATTGCTGCGTTGCTTGTTGTAAGAATACTTTACCTGCGCTTTTTCTTACATACAAATCTTTTTCCCGAATTATTTTTTATACCGCGCGGATTGGTGACCATCGTGTTGTTCTACAAGATTCCGGCAAACATGCGTCTGATTAATTTTGATGACCGTATTTTGTTCTTTGTTATTTTAGCCACCAGTGTTATAATGGCGCTTGGAATGATTTTTTACAATAAGTCTTCGTCAGCCATTGTTGAGGAAGATCAATTTTCCAATCAATAAAACGGGTTGGTTATTTACAAAAGATACAAGCCTTAATTAAAAGTCAATGTTTTAATGCTGGTATTTATTTGTACAAATAAATTTTCGCTTTCGTATAAAATTTCTTTATCAATTTCAAGAAGTTGCTTTAATTCTTTTTGATCTATCATTTCTTTTACAATATTTTTTTCCAAATGATTGCTCATCGTTCGGCAATCATGCCACTGTCCCAACAATTCCTGGAAATTATTTTCTGCATCAAAATTATTAAGGCCTTTTAAATTCAATGCTTTCCTGGCATAAAAATCAACCTTTATTTTTTTGCGCAATTCATGAACCTGCTTTGTGTTTAAAAATTTTTGCTGTGTAAGATTATTTAATTCCTCACTTTGTTTTATCATGAAAGTTTTTACTTCCTCTTCGGATATATTTTTTATAAAGAAATAAATTTCTTTTAAAGATTTTTTTAATTTCCTTTTAAGATCAGTATTAAGCAGTGCTGCAAATTTTTGCTTTTCCTTTTTAATTTTCTGTTCTAAATCTGCCAGGTAATGATGAACGAAATAATGTTTATTCTTTTTTAAAAAAGATTGCTCGAGTTGAAATTCCCGTATAACTCCTGACTGATTATAGACTTTCTCCGCCTGCTTTAAATATTTTTTACTTTTAAAATCTTTGTTGCAAAATTCTGCAACGAGTAAAAGCGCTCTTAGTTTTTTAATTGAAACCCGTAGCTTATGATAATCTTCCTCATCATATTTAGCCGCTGATTTTATCAATCTCTTATTAATTTTCTTTGATAAATCTTTATAATATTTTGAAAGCGGTCGCACTTTTTTCATGATACCAAAATACAATAAGCATCAGGAATAGTGCCACTTCAAAGCAGACTTTCTTTTGCCGGCAAAATTTTTAAACTTATTGGTTCTTCATCACATTCTTTTAACATCTGTCCATGGAGCTTATTCGTAAATTTGGAGAAATAATAAATATGAAATCTTTAGTTACCCTTTTTATAGTAGCATCAATGTCATTCGGGTTTGTTTCCTGTGCCCAAAAATCATCAAGTGATGTTACTGCTCAAAAAACAAAAAAAGACTTATCAAAACTAAGCAAGGCCTATTTTGCAGCAGGTTGCTTCTGGCACGAAGAGGCATTGTTTGAAAGCGTAAAAGGAGTGCAGGAAGCAATATCAGGTTATGCAGGCGGAACCACAAACAACCCAACTTACGAATCTATTGAAACCGGTAATACGGGCCATGCAGAAAGTGTTACAGTTTATTATGACCCATCTCTAATTTCATACGGCGATTTACTAAAAGTATATTTTGCCGGCCAAAATCCTACGCAGGTAAACGGACAAGGCCCTGACCTTGGGACACAATATCGCTCCATTGCTTTTTACACCAATGATGCAGAAAAAAAACAAATAGAAGATTATATAAAGCAAATGAGCGCATCAGGAAAATATAAAGCGCCAATAGCAGCGCAGGTTATGCCGCTTACTAAATTTTGGGTAGCAGAAGATTATCATCAAAATTATATTGCAAATAATCCGGATGGCGG
>JBEPVC010000211.1:0-4325 GCA_041691235.1 Chitinophagaceae bacterium | reverse complement strand
GGCATTGTATAAATCTTATTCTTTAGATATACCGGTATAAACCATATTGCAACAATTATAAGAGCAATTGCAGCGATCCATTCATAAGCGGCCACTGCAATGCCAAGGAAAAACCCCTCGCCACTCATTCCAATAAATTGTTCAGCAGAAATATTTGATGCGATTAATGAAGCGCCAATAGCCCACCATGTCAATGTCCCTTCGGCAAGAAAAAATGCCTTTGCATCATGTTCATTTCTTTTTCTTTTATGATAAATGCTGTAACCATAGGCAGCAACAATAATAAAATAGACAATAAAAACAACATAATCGGTAAAAACAAAATTCTGGTTCATAAGCAATCGTATCGTTTAGATTAATAAAATTTTGTCAGCAACAATTTATACATAAATGTTAGAAAGAGCCAATTAAAAAATAATTTTTATTTATAGCAAGCGTCGTTCCAGCGCAATTCGTTTTTGAAGGTATACAAATTTGTGTCTTTGCCAATTAATACATATTCAATTCCGGCCATAGAGGCAAAATCCTCCAATTGTTCCGCACTTAAATTTTGACTAAAACATGTATGATGTGCGCCACCAGCAAGTATCCATGCAGTGCATCCAGTTTTCATATCAGGATAAGGCTTCCATAAAACTCTTGCGACGGGAAGCTTTGGTAATTTATTTTTTGGCTTAACTGCTTCAACAGTATTTACTAATAAACGGAAACGATTGCCCATGTCAACCACAGATGCATTTAAAGCTGCACCTCCACTAACGTTAAAGACTAAACGCACAGGGTCTGCCTTGCCGCCAATACCTAGCGGATGAATTTCGCATGTGGGCTTCGCATTAGAAATTGAAGGACAAATTTCCAGCATGTGAGAACCCAATACCATTTCATTCCCCGCTTCAAAGTGGTACGTATAATCTTCCATAAAAGAATTGCCTCCTTCAAGGCCACTGCCCATTACTTTCATGGCACGAACCAAAGCAGCCGTTTTCCAATCGCCCTCCGCTGCAAAGCCGTAACCTTTTGCCATTAAGCGTTGCGCTGCAATACCCGGTAATTGTACCAATCCATGCAGGTCTTCAAATGTATCAGTAAAGCCTTTAAAATTTCCATCTTTTAAAAATGCCTGTAATCCTATTTCAATTTTTGCTGCATCCCGTAATGATTGATGTTGTTCTTTTCCTTTTTGTAAAGATGGAGATAATGTATAAGTGTCTGCGTATTCCTGTACAAGTTTGTCAATCGATTTTTCACTTGTCTGATTAATTACTTTTACCAAATCACCAACGCCATAAGTATTTACAGAGTAACCAAATTTTATTTCTGCTTCTACTTTATCACCTTCAGTAACGGCAACATTTCGCATGTTATCGCCAAAACGTGCAAACTTAGCGCCTTGCCAATCGTGCCATCCTGCAGCGGTTCTTGTCCATTTATTAATTTGTTCAATTAGCGTTGTGTCCTGCCAATGCCCGGTTATTACTTTTCTATTCATCCTCATGCGGCTCATAATAAAACCAAACTCACGATCGCCATGTGCACTTTGATTAAGATTCATAAAATCCATATCAATGCTATCCCATGGGATATCACGATTGAATTGTGTATGCAAATGAAGCATTGGCTTATTCAAAATTTTCAATCCGCCAATCCACATTTTTGCCGGTGAAAAAGTATGCATCCATGCAATAACACCAATGCAATTTTGTGCTACATTGGCTTCCTGGCAAATTGCATAAATTTCTTCTGCTGTTTTTACAGTCGGCTTAAACACAATACGCACCGGTATTTGCGGAGAGGCATTCAATGATGTTGCAATTGTTTTTGAATGTTTGGCTACCTGCTTCAACGTTTCTTCACCATACAAATGCTGGCTGCCGGTTACAAACCATACCTCAAATTTTTTAAGATTGATCATCTTTTTATATTTTAAAATTCCATTATTGTTATACTCAAAAAAAATAAACTTTTTATTTGCCGGCTATCAAATCAACATCCTGTATTTTTTCGGGAAACCAAATCATCATTTCTCCTTTGCCTCTATTGGCCCAAGCATAATAAGGAATAGCGGTAAATGATTGTCGAATTGTTTTTATTCCTTCACCATTATTATTTATTTCAACGGCAGGAACCTGCGCTTTTATTTCTTCAACACCATTTAATTTATTTGCATTAAAGTCAGAACTAAAAACAGTGTTGTCGGGTAAAATGAGATTACTTGCTTTTCCATTGTTATCTATTGATTCTGCGCAATACATTAAAGGCCCACGCTGCAATGCAACTTTACCCAAATCATCTTTTACATTATTATTAGCAACTATCTTTCTTACGTCCATTGGAAGCTTTACTTCTATTTTATCATTCTTATTCCAAACTCTTTTTAAAATGGCATATCCATTTTCCATTTCGTAGTCAACAGGCTTCCCGTTTATTGTTACAACAATTTTGTTATTTAAATTTTTTTGAAAAGAATACAAATCAGAAGGCATTGCTTCATTTTTTGCCCAGCCTGGAACGCGTATTAAAAAAGAAAAATTAAAAGAGGTTTTTGGATTGATGGTAAACATTAAGTCACCATCCCACGGATAATTATTTTGTTGTACAATATCAACCTGTTTTTTATTTATAAGAAAAGATGTATTGCTGCTGACAAATAAATTGGCAAATATTTTTTCATTCTGTTGTGCGTATACATAGCCCGGTATGGACGGAATAAGACGAACAAGATTTGTTGGACAACAAGAGCAGGGAAACCATCCCGAACGTATTGCTTCAACGTCTTCACCGGAAAAACTATTTTTCACCTGCATTGCATTGGTATAAAAAAAAGATTTTCCATCAAGCCCGATTCCTGAAATCAATCCATTGTATAAAGTTTTTTCAAGCACATCAATATATTTTGATTCACCGTGCAATAAAAACATTCGTTCATTCCAAAACACCTGTGCAATTGCTGCGCAGGTTTCATTATAAGCGGTTGAATTGGGCAGTTCATAATTGCCACCAAAGCGCTCCCCATCGCCTACGGCACCTACACCTCCCTGTACATACATTTTTTTTCCTACAACATTATTCCATATTTTATCAATTGCATTCAGTAAAAGCGAATCGCCTGTAAGTGCCGCCACATCAGCCATTGCGGAATATAAATATCCGGCACGCACTGCATGGCCTTCTGCTTCTGTTTGTTCAATAACAGGAATATTATCCTGCCAGTAAGCGCCGTTTTTCCATTCGTCTTTGCTGGTAGAATCATAGCTAACATCGTGTCCTCTTTCTTCAATAAAATATTTAGCTGTTTGTAGATATTCTTTTTTGTTTGTAATCCGGTAAAGTTTTACTAATCCCATTTCAACAACTTCATGTCCCGGTGCAGTATGTTTTTGATTTGGAGCAGGGCCAAATACAGAGCAAACAAGGTCTGCATTTTTTAAAGCGATGTTCAACAAATTTTTTTTGCCTGTTGCCAAATAATGTGCTGCTGCGGCTTCGTACAAATGACCAGCATTGTATAGTTCATGACTTAACTGTCGTTCATTTATCCATCTCTCTTTACCTGCCCATGAAAATGGATGCGCTGGATCAATAGAACGTGCGGTATATAGATAACCATCGGGCTCCTGTGCCTTACCAATTATATTAATCAGCGAATCCAGATAAGCTGACATCGCGGGATCCGGAAACAAGCTTATTGAATAAGAAGCGCCTTCGATTGTTTTATAAATATCTGTATCATCAAAAGGATAAATGCTGCAAAACTTTCCGGTGTGTGTTGCAGCGAGTACAAAATTTTTTACGCGGCCGGTTTTATCGCATCTTTCAAAAGATGCGGGAATGGTAACTAACCTGTTCGTTTCTATTCTTGGTAACCAAAATTTATCGGTAAGTTTTACTTTGGTAAAAGAAACAGCTTGTATGGAGTAATCTTTTTTTTGAGCAAAAAGAAATGAAGAGATTAATAGAAAAAATGGAAGAAATATTTGTTTCATAATTTTGTTTTTTAAAAGCCTCACCCCAACCCCTCTCCTAAAGGAAGAGGGAACTAAAATGAAATAATGTTATTGCCCATAGTAGCTATCCTTACCGTGCTTCCTTTCGTAATGTTTTTTTATCAGCGAATCTTTTAACCGCAATGCATCTGCCTTTATAGTTTCTGTTATAAATGCCATTTTTGCAATTTGCTCTAACACCGCACTGTTGTACACCGCTTTCTCAGCGGTTTTGCCCCATGTAAATGGTGCATGATTTCCTACCAATATCATTTCCATTTCTTCATAACTGATATTTTTTCCCTTCAATGAATTAATGATTTGAAAACCGGTTTCATATTC
>JBEPVC010000210.1:0-4336 GCA_041691235.1 Chitinophagaceae bacterium | reverse complement strand
GGGCCATTTGGCGATCACACAGGTTATTATTCATTACCTGACTGGTATCCGAAATTTCATATTACTGCCATAACTCATAAAAAAAATGCAGTGTATCCTGCAACTATTGTTGGTATTCCGCCGCAGGAAGATGCATGGCTTGGCAAAGCAACGGAGCGAATATTTTTAGCGCCGATGAAAATGACGATGGTTCCCGAAATTGTAGATATGGAAATGCCTGTAGAAGGCGTGTTTCACAATTTGGTAATTGCTAAAATAAAAAAGGATTATGCAGGCCAGGGGCAAAAGGTTATGAACGCAATGTGGGGAGCAGGGCAAATGATGTTTAATAAAATACTGGTACTAACTGCAGGAATAAACGAAGTTGATAATAATGTAGAATTAGATATCACTCACTACGAGAGTTTGGCAAAAAATGTTTTTAAAAATTTAAATCCTTCAACTGATATTTATTTTTCGCAAGGGCCGATGGACGTACTCGATCACAGTTGCAGCAAAATGGGTTTTGGCGGAAAGATGTGTATAGATGGAACTTTTAAGTACCAAGAAGAGAAAGATGAAAGTTATCAGTGGACAGTAGCCAGTGAAGAGTTAAGTGAAGAAGATTTTAAACAAAACTTTGCTGAAATTAAACATGTAAACATTTCATTATTAAAAAAACAAATTCCAGTTTTAATAATTTCTGTTGAGAAAAATAAAAAAAATCATATAAAAGAATTGCATGAAGCGATTTGTGAGTTAAAATCTACTGAAAGCGTAAAAATGATCCTTTATGTTGAACATACAGTACATGCTAATGATTTGCCAATTGCACTCTGGCGTTTTTGCAATAACCTTGATCCTAAGCGTGATCATTTTATAATTAAAAAGCAATCTCCATTGCAGCCAAATAAATATGTTGCATGTATTGGTTTTGATGGAACGCTTAAGACAAAGCAATTCGATGATTTTTATCGCGACTGGCCAAATATAATTATAGCCGATGATAAAACGATCGCTTCAATAGATGAAAAGTGGCCGATGCTTGGGCTTGGAAAATTTATTCCATCGCCGTCATTAAAGTTTAAAGAACAGATGTATGGAGAAGAAGCTGTAGCGGAACAATTAAAAATGTAAAAGCAAAAATGAAAAAAAGAATCAATACCAAAAGAACTTTTTAAATTCTCAATTTCAATTCTCAATTATCATATATCCGTCGCTTCTCCATAAGCCACTGCTGTTGCCTCTTTCACAGCTTCACTGATTGTTGGGTGCGGGTGAATTGCATTTAGTATTTCATGAGCGGTAGTTTCAAGTTTGCGGGCTGTTACTACTTCAGCAATTACTTCGGTAACATTATAGCCTATCATATGGCAACCAAGCAACTCACCATATTTTGCATCGTAGATAATTTTTACAAAGCCTTCATTGGCTCCTGCTGCCGTTGCTTTTCCGCTGGCAAGAAATGGAAATTTGCCCACTTTTATTTCATAACCCGCATCCTTAGCCGCTTTTTCTGTAAAACCAACGGACGCAATTTCCGGCGTACAATAAGTACATCCGGGCACGTTGTTATAATCAATCGGCTCAGGTTTTTTTCCTGCAAGATGCTCTGCTGCATTGATCCCTTCTTTCGTTGCTTTATGAGCAAGCGCCTGGTTGGGCGTGCAATCTCCAATTGCGTATACGCCAGCTACGTTAGTCTGCTGATTTGCATCAACAACTATTCTCCCCTTGTCAGTTTTTATTCCCAATTCTTCCAGGCCGATGTTTTCAATATTTGCCGTGATGCCCACAGCGCTTAATAAAACATCTGCTTCAAGCGTTACCTCACCTTCCTGTGTTTTTATTTTTGCCTTAACGCCATTACCACTTGTGTCTACGCTGGTAACTTCGCTGTTAACCATAATAGCAATGCCTTGCTTTTTAAAATTCTTTTCAAGCTCTTTAGAAATTTCTTCATCTTCTACCGGAACTATTCTTGGCAAAAACTCTACAATGGTAACTTTTGTTCCAAGGCTGTTATAAAAATAAGCGAACTCTGTACCGATTGCGCCGGAACCAACTACAATCATCGATTTTGGCTGATTAGGAAGATTCATTGCGACACGATATTCAATTACTTTCTTACCATCTAATTTTAATGCCGGCAATTCTCTTGCTCTTGCACCTGTGGCAATAATAATATTTTTGGCTTCTAATGTTTGTTTCTTTCCATCGGCCGAGGTTACTTCTAATTTATTTGGTGCAATCAGTTTTCCATTGCCCATGACCACGTCAATCTTATTTTTTTTCATTAAAAATGTAACACCCTTATTCATTTTATCTGCAACCCCTCGGCTACGTTTAATTACATTTCCAAAGTTTTGCTTAAAATTATTTACTTCAATACCATAATCGGCTGCATGTTTTGCATATTCCATTACCTGGGCACTTTTCAATAATGCTTTTGTGGGAATACATCCCCAGTTAAGACAAATACCTCCGAGACTTTCACGCTCAACTATTGCAACTTTTTTTCCTAATTGAGAGGCTCTTATTGCTGCAGGATAGCCGCCTGGTCCGCTTCCTAATACTATTAAATCGTATGCCATATTGTATTTAAGTTTTAATTATAAAAGCTTATGAAAAAGCGTGGCAAAATTACTTTAGAATGTGCAAAGTGCAAAAAGTATCAAGCACCGAATCAGGTACCTGGTAACATAATTTCGATGTTTATTTCAAAACCTTCTGAACATTTTTCTCATCCGAAATGGTTTTCAGAGTATTGATACTTAGATTAAACTCAAAACCAATAAGAACTACAAGCGAATTAAGAAAGATCATGATCATTACTACCATAACGCTACCTATTGACCCATACAAAATATTGTACCGGCCGAAATTATTTACAAAAGCAGAAAACACAATTGTAGCGATAATACTTAATGTAGTAGCAATAAGAGCGCCCGGTGAAACAAGCTTCCATCTTTTTTCTGTAGATGGCGCATATTTATAGATGAACGCATAAGAATAAAAAATGAGCGCTATAATAAAAACCCATCTCCCATATAATATAATATGTCGTATATGCCTGTTCGTTATACCTATAAAATTGAGAATGTTACTTTGTACCAATAGCAGGATAAGGCAAATCATTAAAAGGCTGAAAAGCAGCATTGTTAACTTTATGGCATACCATCTTTTTCTTAAACCTTTAATTTTTCTAAAGCCAATGTAATCTTTATTAAAAGAACGCATTACACCCATAATTGCATTTGATGCAAAAAGTAATGATAAAATAAACGTGAAAGATATAAGCCCGATTCTTGAACCATCAATAAATCCATCCACAAATTGTACAATGCCCTTATTATTAGCTTGTGCAGGAATTAAGTCGGTTATCAATACATGCAATTGATGTTTCAATCCACTTTTAGATACAAAAGGTAAGCTGGGTATTAGCGTAAAAATAAAAAGACATGTAGGAGGTATAGCCATAATGAAATTATATGAAATTGCAGCAGCTCTTTCTGTGAGATGTGGAACACTGAAATTTTTACCATAATATTTCAATACGTCATATAACGAATTACCCTGGAAACCCGGAGGTACCCACTGTTTTGTTTTCCTGCGTAAATAATTTACGGGATGAATATTTAAAAATATGCGTGCAGCTTTAATCAAAACTTATGTCAATTACTTTTTATGCTGAATCTGTTGACTAAAATAGTTATTAAAATTATTGATTTTCTTCTTTTTCTTTTGCTACACTGTCAAGCGCATCACGATAGGCTTTTGCATAAACAGAATGTTCCTGGAAGGTATTTGCAAAATCAGACAATCCGCCGGAGTTAGGACGTGCAACAAAAAATAAATAATCAGTTTCCGGTGAATTCAAAACTGCATCAATAGTTTTTATGGATGGCATGCTTATAGGCCCCGGTGGCAAGCCTTCATGCAAATACGTGTTGTAAGGAGAAGGATAACTGAGATACTTATAATAAATTCTTTTCAGGCTGAAATCTTTCATTGCAAATTTTATTGTTGGGTCCGCGGCAAGCTTCATTCCTTTTCTTAAACGATTAATATAAACGCTTGCAATTTTTCCTTTGTCTTCCTGGCGATTTGTTTCTTCTTCTACAATTGATGCGATTGTATAAATTTCTTTTGGAGTGAAGTGAAGCTTTTCTGCTTCTTTCATTCTTTCATCGTTCCAGAATTTTTGCTGTTCAATATATAATTTTTTTAAAACTTTTTGAATAGAAGTATTCCACGTAAAAGTATACGTATTGGGAATTACAATCGTCATTACAGAATTTGTATCAACATCAAATTGCAATATCGAATCATTATTGCTTAAAAAATTTATTACGCT
>JBEPVC010000209.1:0-4344 GCA_041691235.1 Chitinophagaceae bacterium | reverse complement strand
TACAATCGTGAAGTAAGCAGTTGCGGATTTTGGCTTGGGAATGATGCTGCACCCGAACCTGTGTTTTATGGTTATATATACCCTGAGCCTGAAGGATACAAAGCTGCGCAAGTGAAACCGCAGGAAGGATATTACAACACAACACTTGGAGAATTTATTTTGCCTTACGCGGCTGTACAACAATCAAGCGAACCGGAAAAAACATTGCTTGAATTTTTAAAAACTACTTATAACGCTGGTGCAGATTTAGCAAAGTGGGATAGGGAAATATTAGAAGGATCATAAGAAAATTTTTTTTACTATGGAAGACAAAACAATCAAAAGAGTAGTAGTGGTTGGGGGTGGCTTTGCCGGAATAAACCTTATAAAACACTTATCAAAAAACAAGCAGTTTCAAATAACGTTGGTAGATAAAAATAATTATCATTTTTTTCCGCCATTGCTTTACCAGGTTGCTACCGCTTTTATTGAACCTTCCAATATCAGTTATCCTTTCAGAAGAATGTTCCAGGAAAAAAAGAATCTTCGTTTTCATTTAGGCGCACTTACTAAAATAGATGCAGCTAATAATGTTATTGAAACCGATACCGGCACATTAAGCTATGATTATTTAGTGTTGTCTGTGGGCACGCAGAGTAATTATTTCGGGATGGATAATGTGAAAAAAAATTCATTGCCCATGAAAAATATTAGTGATGCGCTTAATCTACGCAATCATATTTTGCTTAGTATGGAAAAGGCGGTTCGCTCAACTAATGAAGATGAAAAAGAAAAATATCTTACAATTGTTATTGCAGGTGGAGGCCCAACCGGGGTTGAGATTGCAGGCATGCTTGCTGAAATGGGCCGTTATGTCGCTGCAAAAGAATATCCTGAAATTACCGATCTGCAAGGGCATATACATTTGATAGATGCCTCACCTGTTTTGCTGGGAACCATGAGTAAAAAAGCGCAGAAAGAAGCTGTCACTGTATTGACGAAGCTGGGTGTAAAAATAAAATCGAATGTAGCCGTTAAAGATTATACTGATGGAAAAGTACTGCTTGCAAATGGTGAATCTGTTTTGACCAATACTTTGATTTGGACATCAGGCGTAACGGGCGCAACAGCAAACGGGTTACCTGCAGAAGTTTTTGGCCGTGGTAACAGGATACAGGTAAATGAATTTAATAAAGTAAAAGGAACTGAAAACATTTTTGCAATAGGGGATATATGTCTTCAAACCACAGATAAAAATTATCCGAATGGCCATCCTCAATTGGCACAGGTTGCTATACAACAGGGAACATTGCTTGCATCAAACTTTAATAAAATGCAGGCAAATAAACCATTAAAACAATTTAGTTATCATGATAAAGGCAGCATGGCGATTATTTCCAAATATAAAGCTGTGGCTGATTTACCAAAATTTTCTTTTACCGGATTTTTTGCGTGGCTTGTTTGGTTGTTCATTCACATAATACCATTGGTTGGGTTCAGAAATAAAATTAAAATTGCCTTTAGCTGGTTCTGGTCTTTCATCACCAACGATCCTACATTAAGATTAATTATCAGGCCACGAAAGGAAGATGCGGAATAAAATTTTAAAATATAATTTTAAAAAGAATTATTGCGTGTACGCTTTGTAGTTATGTTATTTGTTATTGAAAGAGAAAAGCAAAATTCATAATTATTGCTATAAAAATTTTAAGATATGAAAAATTTAAAAGCCTTTGTGTTACGGCTGATTTGTATAAATGTTTTGCTGGTAACATTCATTTATTCAGAATGCAATGCACAACCTGTGCAACACAGTTCATTGCTTGCGCTTTCAAAAACCGATCATACGCTGGCTATTGTAGATCCGGTTACATTAAAAGTTATGAGCCGCATTCCTGTTGGTGAAGATCCGCACGAAGTGATTGCCTCGTCAGATGGAAAGACTGCGTACGTTTCTATTTATGGCGGCGGCAGCTTACATGAGTTGAACGTAATTGATCTTGTTGCGCAAAAGCCTTTGGCGAACGTTGATACAAGACCGCTCTTCGGTCCGCATGGCATCACGTTTGTAAATGGAAAAGCATGGTTTACTGCGGAAGGTTCCAAATCCGTTGGCCGCTATGATCCTGCAACCGGCAAACTTGGCTGGAGCATGGGAACAGGACAGGACAGAACGCACATGATATATGTTACTGCCGATGGGAAAAAAGTTTACACGACAAATGTTTCATCAGGCACAGTAAGCATTCTTGCAGATTCGTTGATTCAACCCGGGAAATTTGCGCCTCCAAATGCGAGGCCGCATGAAGATTGGGTACAAACTATTATTTCGGTTGGCCGGGGTTGCGAGGGCTTTGATGTATCACCTGATGAAAACGAATTATGGACAGCATCAGCGGAAGATGGAAAATTTTTTATCATTGATCTCAAAGCAAAAAAGTTATCGGAGAAAATTGATGCAAAAGTTTCAGGCGCTAACCGGTTGAAGTTTACGACAGATGGTAAGCTCGTATTTATTTCGAGTCTTCAATCGGGCGACCTTACTATTTATGATGCTGCATCTCATAAAGAAGTAAAGCGAATGAACATTGGCCATGGCGCAGCAGGAATTTTAATGGACCCCGATGGCTCTCGTGCTTTTGTTGCCTGTTCGGCTGATAATTATATAGCTGTTATTGATCTTAAAACTTTAGAAGTTATCAGCCACATTGATGTCGGCGGAGTGCCTGATGGACTTGCATGGGCGGTGCAACGGTAGCTTTTGTGATAGATAGTGTAATGATGTAATCTAAGAAAGCAGCTCTTTATTATTTAAAGTTCTAAGGCTACCACAAGTAAGTGTGTTGGGCTTTATAATTCGGTGAACAATAACAGAGGTTAAAAAATTTGTTTTTTGTTCCCTTTAATCATTGTTCCTAATGCCAAAATCTCCATCCCATTTTATGTGTACTTTTCTTGATCCTGGGTTTTTCCCATTAAGACTTGAAAAATATATTTCATAGTCAAAATCAAAAATGGGAAGAGGCGCATTTAAAGGAATATTAAACGATATTCTAGCAGTACTAAAAACTTGTCCAGGGTCCAATGTAAAATGTTCATGCGGCACCTTTACTATTTTATAATCGCTGGAATTATTATAATTCTTTGGGTCTAATTGAAAATTTTTAATTTCAATGCTATCTACTATGCATGGTAATTGTCCAGTATTTTGTATTGTGACAATAGGTTTATACATTTTATCAAATCTATAGCCGCTTTCTCTAAATATGTTTCTTCGTGTTAGCTCAGATTTGATTTCTGGAATACTTATAGACCAAGTGTTTTCAACATATTTCCCAGTACTGGAATCAAACGCTACAATCATATTTTTAATGGGAGCATTGTTAGGATTAAAACTTATTTCATCCGGTTCCTGAATTACACTTTGAATAAAGCCCCAATCTCGATTATGGAAATCATCAAAGCTTACACTCCGGAATATAAAAAAATTGGTTTCTTTAATTGCTATTCGAGGAAAATTTAACCTATCTCTCATTTCTCTTTGTGATGACTGATCAGACCAAGTGAGGATATTAAAAATAATTGAGGTAATAAGAGTCGCTAAAGTTAGCCAGGCGATTGCATTATTTGAATCCATGACAATGATTTTTAATTGATTTTCAATTTTTTTTAGTGTGGCCTCTCTTTAAAAAACTCAATCGTCCGTTGCCACGCAAGTTCTGCAACTGCTTTATTGTAACGCGGTGTTGTATTGTTATGAAAGCCCTTGCTATCCTTAACATGATTAAATTATAAAAGAAGCGCTATACTGAGATTGTTCCATAGGAACTCTTTTGGAGCAACTCAGTATCTTCCTTTCATTCCGTAAAAATAATTAAATCCTTTTTCCTCAAAACAATAAAGGCCGTCTCTGACGGCCCTTACTATTTTATTACTGCTCTGTTTTTTATTTATGTGAAATCAATACACCGAGCAAAAGACCTGCTATGCCTCCTATAATTGCGCCGGTTCCAAATGACTTTGATTGTTGTTGTCTTTCCTGTTCGGCTCCCCTTATTCGCCTGCTCCTTTCATAAGGGCTAAGCGAACGGTCATTTTTATACCCATTGATCCTTTGATCGTATTGATTGTTCATCCGGTCGTAGGCTGCCTGGCGGTCACGATCATTCTTCCATTGATTATTGTTATTGTATGCATAATCATTTGAACGTTGTTGGTCGTTGTTGTAACTGCGGTTATCCTTTTGCGTTACCTGCCTGCTGTCACGATCATTCTTCCATTGATTATTGTTATTATATGCATAATCATTTGAGCGTTGTTGATCTTTGTTGTAACTGCGGCTATCCTTTTGCGTTACCTGCCTGC
>JBEPVC010000208.1:0-4362 GCA_041691235.1 Chitinophagaceae bacterium | reverse complement strand
AGTGAACGCAAAAAAGCAAGATTGGGCTGATATCCCGTCATGGAAAGAATCCAATCGTTTGCTATAGTTATTAAACCATCAGGAGTATTTATATCTACTTCATGTTCGCGTATTTCTGCAATCGTAGAATTAAAGTAAGCCTTAATTGAGCCTTCCTTAATTCGGTTATCAATATCAGGCTTCACCCAATATTTTACCCGATCACTTATTTTATCGCCACGAATTACCATTGTAACCTCCGCGCCTTTCCGCCAGGTTTCCAAAGTCGCATCCACAGCGGAATTGGCCGCACCAACAACCAAAACTTTTTGAAAAGCATAAAAGTGCGGATCATCATAATAATGCTTTACCTTATCCAGATCTTCTCCCTTTACATTTAAAAGATAAGGGATGTCATAAAACCCTGTTGCGATTATTATGTTTAAAGAATTGTAAACTGATTTGGATGTTGTAACTATAAAACAATCTTCTTTTTTTTCTACCTCATTTACTTTTTCAAACAACTTAACATGAAGATGAAATGACGCGGCAACTCTTCTGTAATATTCCAGAGCTTCATTGCGTGTTGGCTTTGCATTGTTACTAACAAATGGAACATCACCGATTTCAAGCCGTTCGCTGGTACTGAAAAAAGTCATGTTCACGGGGTAATTGAATAATGAATTGACTAATGGCCCTTTTTCAATAATTATATAATTAAGCCCGGCTTTCTTTGCTTCCAAACCGCAAGCAAGGCCAATGGGGCCGCCTCCTATTATTATAACGTCCAATAAATTTTCTTTCATTTTGCGTGCTAAGTTATTACATAAATATTCCGGTGAGTGTTTCTTTTATTTTGTATTTCTTTGTAAAAGCTTTAAATTTTTTATTTCAAAAAAGAAGAAGAATTGAAGCCAGATAAAGTACTAAGCCTGCAGGAATGAGAAATACAATTTTCACTTTAATAAAAAAAGATTTTTTACTTGAGCTAAGGCAGCAGCATACTTTTTTTGGAATATTGTTGTACGTGGCTTCTACCATTTTTGTTTTATACCTGGCAATGGGTCAGCCAGAGGGCGTTGTTTACAACGGAATTTTTTGGATGATACAATTATTTGTATGCATAAACGCAGTTGCCAAAAGTTTTTTACAGGAGAGCAAGGGCCGCATGTTATATTTTTACTCAATAACAAGCCCGGTAAATTTTATAATTGCAAAGCTTATTTATAGTGCGGTTGTAATGTTGTTGATGGTTTTGGTTAGCCTTGTTTTATTTTGGATTCTTCTCGGAAATCCTGTACAAAATTATTTTCACTTTATTGCGATTGCGTGTTTTGGTGGTTTAAGCTTAAGTCTCGTTTTTACATTAATGGCTGCAATCGCGGCCAAGGCACAGCAGAACGCCGCAGTAATGGCTATTCTTGGATTCCCATTAATTATACCACAGTTGTTATTGTTAATCAGGTTATCAAAAGCTGCGTATGGAGAAGTATTTCGTGAAGGCGCCTTATTACAAATTTCTCTTTTGCTTTTTGCGCTAGATGTTTTGGTTATTGTATTAGCAATTGTATTGTTTCCTTTTTTATGGAAAGATTAAATCTAATGTGCTAATTCAATAATGAGATAATTAAAAACACCGGAAGTTAAAATTCATTACTGATAATTTGAAAACGCTATAATTGGCACATCAGCTAATTATCCCACTAGCTAATTAGATTTCTTCATTACTTCAGCCATTGTCTTGCCAATATCAGCAGGGCTCGCAACTACATGAACACCACATTCAGCAAGTATTTTCATTTTAGCAGCAGCAGTATCTTCTGCGCCGCCAACAATCGCACCTGCATGTCCCATACGTCGCCCTGCCGGAGCAGTTTGGCCTGCGATAAAACCAACAACGGGCTTTGTTCCATTTGCTTTTATCCAATTAGCTGCATCGGCTTCCATACTTCCACCAATTTCACCAATCATAACAATGCCATCTGTTTCTTTATCATTCATAAAAAGTTCAACAGCTTCTTTTGTTGTTGTTCCAATAATAGGATCTCCGCCAATGCCTATTGCTGTTGAAATACCAAGGCCTGCTTTTGCAACCTGGTCTGCCGCTTCATAAGTAAGCGTTCCTGATTTTGAAACAATTCCTATTTTTCCTTTTTTAAAAATAAAGCCAGGCATAATTCCAACTTTACATTCGTCTGCGGTTATAACACCAGGGCAATTTGGTCCGATTAATCTTGCTTTTGTATCCAGTAAATAACTTTTTACTTTCACCATATCCTGCACAGGTATTCCTTCGGTTATACAAACTATTAATTGTATACCCGCTTCAGCGGCTTCCATAATTGCATCAGCGGCAAAAGCAGGTGGTACAAAAATGATGCTTACATCTGCACCTGTTTCTTTTACTGCTTCCTCTACTGTATTAAAAACTGGTTTATCCAAATGTGTTGTTCCGCCTTTATTTGGCGTAACTCCTCCAACCACTTTGGTTCCGTATTCTATCATTTGTGTTGCATGAAAAGTTCCCTCAGTTCCTGTAAAGCCCTGTACAATAATTTTTGAATTTTTATTTACTAATACTGACATGAATAAATTTTGAGAAGGCAAATATAATATTAAACAGTATTATAAATATTGTCCTTCCCCTTCGGGGAAGGGTTGGGATGGGCTTTTATTAATCTAAACTCATCGCCATCAAATAATCCCAAATCGCTGAGCTTTATATGTGGAATTACGAGGAGAGCCATAAACGATAATGTCATAAAAGGTGCGGATAACTTTGAACCCAATTCTTTAGCAGCTTCATCAATCGTGGTATATTCTTTTGCAACTTTATAACCGTCTTCGTTGCTCATTAATCCTGCAACAGGCAATGCCAAAATCAATTCCTTATTTTCATCTACGCAACTAATGCCGCCTTTTTTTTCTATAATAAGATTAACTGCTTTACAAATACTTTGATCGTCTGCGCCAACAGCAATTATATTATGACTGTCATGCGCAACCGAAGATGCAATAGCGCCTTTCTTTAACCCAAAATTTTTAATAAAAGATTTTGCAACAGGAGAATTTTTATAACGGTTGATCACAACTATTTTTAAAATATCATTTTTAGGGTCACTTACATAAATATCATTTTCAATTTTCGGGTTTATTGAAATCTTATTTGTTATAAGCTGCCCGTCCAAGGCTTCGATTGCATAAATCTTTCCGGGAAAATCTGAAATCAAAAATTTGAAATCTGAAATATTTTTTTTGTCGCAATTAAAATTGTTGATCAATGTTGACGGAGAAGTTGAAATTTTTGAAATTCCATTTTCTGCGATTAACGTTCCGTTTATATAAGTTGAAAGAACATTAAAGTTGACAAGATCTTTTACTAAAATGAAATCTGCAGGATCATTTTGTTTTAATAATCCAACATTCATTTTATAATGTTTCACCGGGTTAACGCAGGCAGCCTGCAATACATTAAAAACATTTATACCCTTTGCCACAGCTCTTTTGCAAAGGTCATTAATATGCCCCTTTACAAGACTGTCGGGATGTTTATCATCGCTGCAAAACATTATTTCATCTTTATGATCATGAAGCAAATCAATTAATGCTTCAAAATTTTTAGCAGCGCTTCCCTCACGAATAAGAATCTTCATTCCATATTTTAATTTATCAAGCGCTTCTTCTTTTGTGAAGCATTCATGATCGGTGCTTATTCCTGCCTCAATATATTTTTTTGCATCATCGCCTCTTAACCCCGGAGCATGTCCGTCAACAGGCTTGTCATAAATTTGTGCTGAATCAATTTTTGCCATTACTTCTTCATTATGGTGTAGCACTCCAGGAAAATTCATCATCTCGCTTAAATAATTTATTTCATCTCTTGTCAAAAGTTGATCAACTTGTTTTGCATTAAGCGATGCACCTGACGTTTCAAAATCTGTTGCAGGCACACAGCTTGGCGCTCCGAAATAAAATTTAAATGGAACTGTATTTCCATTTTCTATCATAAAATTTACTCCGTCTGTTCCGCATACATTCGCTATTTCATGCGGATCGCTTATTGTAGCAACGGTGCCATGCACAACAGCCAACTTTGCAAACTCTGACGGAACCAGCATAGAGCTTTCAATGTGCACGTGTGCGTCAATAAAACCCGGTAATATGTATGGTGCATTGTCGTCAACCGTATCATCTTCCACGATAGAAATTATTTTTCCTTCTTCTATTGTTATAGTTGCAGGATATATACTCCTTAATTCAATATCAACCATATTTCCCTTTACAATAAATTTCATTTTCAAAAATTAAGATCTTTTTTTTGAGAGCCTTTTTAAATTTATCATTAATTAACAAATGAAAAAAAAATTATGGCTTAAATATTGA
>JBEPVC010000207.1:0-4373 GCA_041691235.1 Chitinophagaceae bacterium | reverse complement strand
GATAAAAATATTTAACCAAACAAATCACTACTCAAATACCTGTCTCCCCGATCGCATGCAATGAAAACGATAATGCCGGATGACAGTTCAGCCGATAATCTTAGAGCAGCCGAAGCCGCACCACCACTACTCATACCGGCAAAAATACCTTCTTCTTTCGCTAGTCTTCGTGTCATTAGCCTGGCTTCGGATTCTGATACATCCATTACCCTATCTACTCTCGCCGGCTCAAAAATTTTAGGAAGATATTCTTGTGGCCATCTTCTTATGCCGGGTATAGAAGATTCTTCCGTTGGCTGGCAACCTACTATTTGAATATTTTTATTTTGCTCTTTCAAGAAACGGCTGCATCCCATAATAGTTCCTGTTGTGCCCATTGAACTTACAAAATGTGAAATTTTTTGATCAGTATCTTTCCAAATTTCAGGCCCGGTAGTTTTATAATGTGCTTTATAATTATCAGGGTTTGCAAACTGGTTTAATAAATAAAATTTTCCGGTTGCTGCTTTTTCTTCAGCATAATCCCTGCAAATTTCAATCGTGTCTAACAAAGTAACCTTAGCTCCGAATGCTTCCATAGTAAGCACACGCTCACGCGTAGACGTAGATGGCATTACAAGCTCTATTTCTATGCCAAATAATTTTGCCATTAATGCCATAGCTATTCCTGTGTTACCACTTGTGGCTTCAATTAGTTTTGAATTTTTATCAATATCGCCACGTTCCAACGCGCTCTTTATCATATAAAGCGCAGGCCTGTCTTTAACGCTGCCACCAGGATTGTTGCCTTCCAGCTTTGCATAAATTTTTACATCTTTATTTGTATTCAAATGCTGAAGCTCAACTAAGGGAGTATTACCCACCGTATCTAAAATTGTTGCCATTTTTTTATTTTAATAGGTTACAATTTTTCCTTCCACAACAATTATTTCCGGATCATGATATACCAGCGTACCTGCCGGAATGCTTTTAGTAAGCCAAACATTACCACCTATTACGCAGTGATGCCCGATTACTGTGTCACCACCAAGTATCGTTGCCCCCGAATATATGACCACGTAGTCTTCAACAGTGGGATGGCGCTTTGTAAATTCAAGAGATTTATTTACGCTTAATGCTCCTAACGTAACACCCTGGTAAAGCTTTACGTGATTTCCTATTTCTGCAGTTTCTCCAATTACAATACCGGTACCGTGATCAATAAAAAAATGCTCGCCAATTTTTGCTGCAGGATGTATATCAATACCTGTTTTTGAGTGAGCATGTTCTGTAAGTATGCGCGGAAGCAGCGGTACTTCTAATTGTAATAACTCATGAGCAATGCGATAAAAGCATAAAGCATAAAAGCCGGGATAGGCTCGTATCACTTCAAACTCAACACGTGCAGCGGGATCACCGGTTAGTAAAGAATGTATGTCAGTATTCAACAGCCTGTACAATTCAGGAACTTTCTCAAAAAAGGTTCTGGCTATTTTTTCATTATCACAATTTCTGCAGGCTTTTGTTGCATTCAAAATATTGAGAAGATCGGTTTTAAGCTTTTTATATTCGTCTTCAATCTCATCTGCAGAAGTGTAAGAGCAAATAGATAATTCAGGATATAACAAACGAATAAGCTGTAATGCCCAGCCTGAAATAATTTCATTAGAAGGTATAATTTCTTTTTTTTGCTGTTTGCTTAAAAGCTGTTGGAAAAAGTTTTTGTTCATTATAATAATTATAAAAAATCAATAAGGTACTGGGAGTTTTTAATTGATAACATTTACCGTCCAGGTTATTTCTGTACCGCCCTTTCGCAATGTTTCAGCAACCGAGCAATATTTTTCCATCGATAATGCTGCAGCTTTTTCCGCTTTATCTTTATCAATGTTACCATGCAGTTCAAATGTTACCTTAATTACTTTCCACAAAGAAGGAATTTTATTTTGTTCTCTCTCTCCTTCAATTTTTATTTTGAATGTTTTTGGTTCTTGTCTTTGCTTTTTTAAAATCGAAATCATATCAATAGCACTACAACTGCCCAGCCCCGATAAAACCAATTGCATGGGGCGAAAGCCATAATTACTGCCACCATGTTCCGGACTATTATCTGTTTGCAGCACGTGCCCGGTTTCATCTTTTACTTCAAATCCAAATTCGCCTGCTGTTCTTTCCAACTGTATAATATTCATACATCTTTTTTTTTTGTAAAATTAGCGAAAGACCGCCTGCTATATTTTAAAAAAATTTGAGCGGTATTGTGCCAATTGGAAAAAACGTTTGTTTATCAAACGAAGTTATTTGATAGAAAGATGCTTTGCTTTAATGAAATCTTGTTGAGGATCTGATCTCTATTTGATTGATCCTTTTTTATGTGCGTCCATTATCGGCTTGAATGGTCCAAATTTGTGTTGCCGTTCAGAAAAAGTATCCGCATAAGGGCCATGAGGCTCATCAAATGTTTTTTTTGATGCATCGGGAAAATCATTTTTGCTTTTATTTAAAGGATGCGGCTGACTGTTTACATAAGCTGCCACATCCCATGCTTCTTCGTTTGTAAGTACAGGGTGATCAAAATTTGCCTCTTTATAGGGCATGTTGTTTTTCACAAATCCTGCAAAGCTCCCAAGACGATACAATCCGGCGCCTTCATTATAACTATGTGGTCCCCAAAGAGGCGGATAAGTATAGCCCGATGAATCTCCATTGAATTGGCCCTGGCCATTATCACCATGACAACGCCTGCAATTGTTTACATACACTTTATTTCCTTTCACCGGGTTAGCTTCCCGATCTAAAACAGGAATATTCATTATTCCGGCACCCGGCGGTTTCTGACTTTTTGGAACATCATCGCCTATCCAATGCATATAGGCTATAATCGCTTTCATCTCATGGCTATTCGTATCGATGGCTTCACCATTTAAGCTACGTTCAAAACAATCGTTTACACGACGGGAGACAGACATTATCGCATTGCTTCGATAGCCAAATCTTGGATAAGAAATTATAACAGCGCTAAAGTTATTCCCCCACGGAATAATCCCTGCGTCAATGTGACAATTTTGGCAATTCATACCGTTATATATAGACGCAATTTTTCCTTTTGGGCCAAAATAATAAGAAGTATTTTCAATCAAGTCGTGACCTAATCTTGCTAAACTATCTTCCGGCTTTATCTGGTATTTGTTCCATCCATACCAAAGTGATTGAGCGCTGTTTTCTTTTATCGTATATGCGTCATCGTTATTGCATGATGACAACACAATAATCGTAACAAGAACAAAACAGAAAAGTTTAGTAAACAATTTTTTTATTTCACTCATAAAGGCATTTGTTAGTGAGGTAACTTCTCTCTTACCAGGCCATAGAACCATGTTCCCGCAATGGCACTTAATAAGGTAACAACGACAACTGATGCGCCGGTTCCTATTTGAGCAAATAAGGGCCCTGGACATGCACCCGTTAGTGCCCATCCGAATCCAAAAGCTAAACCACCGTATAGCTGGCCCTTGTTAAATTTTTTACGATGCAGTTCAATCTTTTCACCATAAATTGTTTTAATCTTAAATTTCTTAATAAGCTGTAAAGAAATAATACCGACAATTATTGCGGAGCCAATAACTCCATACATATGAATGCTTTCAAAACGAAACATCTCCTGTATTCTGAACCATGAAATTACTTCTGACTTCACCAAAATTATTCCGAACAAAATTCCTATTGCAAAGTATTTGATATTATACCACCATGGATGTTGCAAGGTTGATTCATTCATACAACTTGTATCTAATGAACGAACTTCAAAATCTGTATTAATTTCTTCTTTATAAATTGTTTCGCTGTTATTCATCTTATAACATTAAAATAAATGGAAGTATAAAGTTCGCCATTACAAAACCTCCGGCCATAAAACAGATAGTTGCAATTAATGAAGGCAATTGTAAATTAGAAATTCCCATAATGGAATGGCCGGAAGTACAGCCACCTGCATATCTTGTTCCAAAACCAACTAAAAATCCGCCAACGACTATTAATAAAAATCCTTTTATGGTAAACAATGCATGCCAGTTAAAAAGCTGCGGAGGCACCAATGCGTTATAGTCAGTAACACCATATTGCGAAAGCAGGGTTACTAATTTGGGATTTATTTGCGCAGGTTGTGTGTTTAGAAAAAAAGTTGCAGAAATAAAAGCTCCTGCAAAAATTCCTGTCACAAAAAATAAATTCCATACTTCTTTCTTCCACCCATAATTAAAGAAGGGGAGCTTTGTGGGAATACAAGCTGCGCAAATATGCCGTAGAGAAGATGAAACTCCGAAGGCCTTATTTCCTGCAATTAAGAGCAACGGCACCATTATACCAATCAACGGGCCTGATACATACCACGGCCA